>DASYTX010000313.1:0-24169 GCA_036001865.1 Terriglobales bacterium | reverse complement strand
AAGAGGCTGCCTCGGCCAGCTACCAAAGTGGGCCCGGCGCCGGCGGTCTAGACCGCCACCGTAACCGAGGTTTCGGTGCGAATGACGGGATGGTAGAGGGTATCGCGCTCGACCGGCTCCCGGCCGGCTTCGCGGATCAGGCGCATCAGCTCCTGGCGGCGCAGGCCCTGGGGCGTAGTAGCGCCGGCATCGTGGTAAATCTTCTCTTCGACCACCGTGCCGTCAATGTCATCGGCGCCGAAGCGCAGCGCGATCTGCGCGATCTTAGGCGTGAGCATCTGCCAGTACGCCTTGATATGGGGAAAGTTGTCCAGCACCAGGCGGCTGACGGCGATCTGGCGAATGTCGCTCAGACCGGTGGTCTTGGGCAGGTGTTGTAGCGGGGTGTTGGCGGGATGGAAGGCGAGCGGAATGAAGGTCTGGAAGCCGCCGGTTTCGTCCTGCAGCCCACGTAACTTGAGCAGGTGGTCAACGCGGTCCTCATCGTTCTCGATGTGACCGTAGAGCATGGTGGCATTGGAGCGCAGCCCGAGCTGGTGCGCGGTACGCGCCGTCTCCAGCCATTGCTGGCCATCGATCTTGTGGTCGCAGATGATGTGGCGGATGCGGTCGGCGAATATTTCGGCGCCGCCACCCGGGAGCGAGTCCACACCCGCGGCCTTGAGTCGTTCCAGCGTCTCGCGGATGCTCAGCTTGGCGCGCTTCGCCAGATAGGCGACCTCCACCATGGTGAAGGCCTTGATGTGCACCTGCGGGAAGCGCTCTTTGAGCCCGGCCACTAGGTTAAGAAAGTACTGGAACGGCAGGTCGGGATGCAGCCCGCCGACGATATGGAACTCCGTGACCGCCTCGGAGTACCCGGAGGCAGCCGTCTGCCAAGCTTCTTCGAGGGCCATGGTGTAGGCGCCGGGCGCGTCCTTGCGGCGACCAAAGGCGCACAGCCGGCAGGCAGCCACGCACACGTTGGTGGGATTAATGTGGCGGTTGGCGTTGAAGTAAGTTCGGTTGCCGTGCAGGCGCTCGCGCACATGATTCGCCAGCCAGCCCACGGCCAATATGTCAGCGGTGCGGTACAGCCCGAGCGCGTCCTCGGCATCCAGGCGTTCAACGGCCAGAATCTTCTCGGCGATTGGCTCAAGCCGCGGATCGTCGGTCTGGAACGAGCGGGCCATATTTGGGATTGATCATACCCTAGGCGGCGGTTGGGGGGCAGCCCGGCGAGATAGGCAAAAAAGCCGGAGCCGCGTCGGCCTTGATCCGAGATTGCGACTAAACGCGGGTGACGTTGGCGGCCTGCAGTCCCTTCGGCCCTTCCAGGATTTCGAACTCGACAACGTCGCCCTCATTCAGCGAGCGATAGCCGTCGGCCTGAATTGCCGAGTAGTGTACAAACACGTCGCCGCCCCCCTGCTCCTGCTGAATGAAACCATAGCCCTTGGTGTTGTTAAACCACTTTATAGTTCCGCGGTGCCTCTCAGCCATGCTGGTGCCTTGGCTCCTTTGCTTAAGGTCGGGTGCATTGCCGGCGCGCCGAAAGAAAATCCCTAAGGGGATTGTTCTTATCAGGCAGCAGAAAAACTTTCACGTGCCCAGACCCAAAGAAATTATAGGTAGCGGAAAACCGGACTGCATCAGAAATTGTGCGACGTGGGAGACTGGCGAATATTTACTCCGGAGATAACGTCAGCGGCCCAGCAGCAGGTCTGCCGCAACAAACACGAAGAAGACCACCGAGATAACGCCGTTCATGGCGAAGAAGGCGGCGTTGAGCCTGCTGAGGTCGTCGGGGCGAACCAGCGAATGCTCGTAGGCGAGCAGCAGCGCCACCGCTACTACGCCAGCCACGGCCAGCACACCCAGATCGAAGACGAGGACGAGTGCTCCCAACAGCAGCAGCATCACCAAGTGCAGCACGCGGGCGATGATCAGGGCACCGGGAACACCGAAGAAGCGCGGGATGGAATGCAGGCCAGTGGTGCGGTCGAAATGGTAATCCTGGCAACTGTAGAGAACGTCGAAGCCGGCGACCCAGAAGGTGACCGCCATGGTAAGAATGAGAATGCGCGGGTCAAGCGAGCCACGCACCGCAATCCAGGCCGCTGCCGGCGCTATTCCCAGTGCGAACCCCAGCAACAGGTGTGACCAGCGCGTGAAGCGCTTGGTGTACGAGTACAAAAGAATGACAGCCAGCGCCACCGGCGACAGATAGAGCGCCAGGCGGTTCAATTGCCCGGCCGCCAACACCAGCACCGCCGACGACACCACCACGAACCCTGCCACGAACCGTCGCGACAACGCGCCCGAGGGCAGGGCGCGCATTCGGGTGCGAGGATTGGCGGCGTCCAGCTCGGCGTCGGCCAGACGGTTGAAAGCCATGGCGGCAGAGCGTGCCGCGACCATCGCAACAATGATCCACAGCAACTGCCAAGGCCGGGGCAGGCCGCCGGCCGCCAGCATCGCCCCGCAGAGGGCAAAGGGGAGCGCGAACACCGAGTGCTCCCACTTGATCATCTCCAGCGTAGTGCGGGCGTTGTGCAGCACGGCCACGGAAAGATTGTAATCAGTCGAGTGTGGATGGCCGCTAGAAAAATGGGGCACAGCATTGCGCTGTGCCCCTGCGCTAAGGAGGATTTGGGTTACTTTGCCCCTTCACCAGCCACCATCAGGCGGTTCTCGACGCTGAATGAACCCGCGACGCTGCGCGCCTGAATTTCGGCGATCTGCTTGTCCATCTGCGAATTGACCACCCCGTACAGCGTGACTTTACCGTGCTCGACCACGATGCGGATTGGCGCCTGTGGGTCCAGCGCATACTTCTGCATCGCCGGGTGCCCATAGATGGCGCGCGCGGTGCGGATGCGGATGTCATCATCATGGAACGAAGCGGGGAGGACTTCGATCTTATCGATGACCTCCTTCACGCCGGGCGTGTTCTCCACAATGGCCAAGGCCGAGGCCTTGTCGGATTCAGTGCGTGCCTGCCCGCTGATGGTCACCACGCCATCGTTCACCTGCAGCTGGAAGTTGTTGAACATGATCCCGCGATCGATACGGTCATAGCGCAACTTGTCGGCCAGCTTTTCGCGCAGAGCGGCGTCGGAGATCTCCTCACCTTTGACTACGATCTGATTGCGCACGCCCGCAGCGTGCTTTACCCCATGCGCTGCACGATCGGCGTCAAGCTTGTCGCGATACCGCTCGACTGTGCCCTCCAGGGTGACAATGCCGTCCTCCACGCTGGCGCGGACGTTGCGAAATCGATCGTGCTCTTTGAGTTCCTTGGTGACCTCCGCCAGGATCTCAGCATCGTAGCGGCCTCCACCGCGCTTGGCCTGCGCCGACGCCCCAAGCGGCAGCATCGCCACGCCTACCGTCAGCACGACCAACAATGCGGTAGATTTTGCAACCTTTCTGGACATCAGCTTCTCCCTAACCTCCTAGTTGTTTTCAGTTACGTTATTAGATGAGAGCAGCCTAGATACCGGTTGGACGACGCTCGTCAGCGCGGACCGAAGCCCTCCTCCCCGATCAACGGAACGAAGCGCACGCCCTCCAGATGCGAGATCAGCATCTGTCCCTGCTGCTTGCGCACCAGTTGCAGCTCCTGCCTACAGGCGGAACCCACTGGGATCACCATCCTGCCGCCCTCCCGTAGTTGCACGAACAAGGGCAGTGGCACCTGCGGGGCGGCAGCAGCCACCACGATGGCGTCGAACGGCGCCGCTTCTGGCAAGCCCTGGCTGCCATCGCCCACATGCAGCGCCACATTGTCATACCCCAGCTTGTTCAGGACGGCACGCGCCTGCTCCACCAGCGTGGCATGCCGGTCGATGCTGTGCACGCTGCGCGCCAGCTCGGCCAACAGAGCGGTCTGGTAGCCCGAACCCGTGCCGATTTCCAGCACGCTGTCTTCTGCGCGAATCGCCAGCGCCTCGAGCATGGCCGCGACCACATATGGCTGAGAGATGGTCTGGTTTTCGGCGATGGGGAGGGGGTGGTCGCCGTAGGCACGCTCCTCAAACTGGGGCGGAGCGAACTCGTGGCGGGGGACTGCCAGCATGGCATCGAGTACGCGCTGGTCGCGGATGCCGCGGCTGCGCAGTTGCGTCTCTACCATGGCGATGCGCGCGGCCTGATGCGGGTCGGGTTGGCCATTTCCGGGCATGCTGCCGCTTCGGAAAAGGTCAGCGCTTACGTTGACGGTACTTCACGTCGAACCCCAGCACGCCGTTCTGGTCGCGCACCGCCACGACGGACAGCATGCGGTTAATGGCGTATTCCACCTGCACGATCTGCTGCGCCGATTGCGTGAGGTTGGTGATAAAGGTCAGCGTAACCTTGTTCGAGACCTGCTGCTCGATGGTGACACGCGCGTTGGGGTTATTCTCCGGCCCGCCCACTTGGGGATCGATCTTGATGCGGCTGACGCCGAACAGCTTCTGCACGCGGCTGCTTACCGCGGCGTTCAACGCCTGGCTGAGAATGGCGTTGGAAGCAGTTTCGGTGAAGCTCTGCGTGGGCTGCGGATTGAGCACTGCCTCCTCGCGGGTGCGGCCCAGCGCCAGTAGTGCGATGATGTCGCCCGTCGGCAAAGGAGGCTCGGAGCGATAAGTTGTGCCGAGCTTGCCACTCTCCACCTCGCCATGGAAACCAAGCGAAATCTCATACTCACGGACCCGGGTAGTGGCCTCGATGTTGAGTATCGGCTTGATGCCAGTCGGGCTGGCAAACAGCACCTCGCCACGCTCGATCTGGTACTTGGTTCCCGCCAGGGACACTTCGCCTTCGATGTTGGTCACCCGCCCCAGCACCACCGGGCGGGCAGCGGTCCCACGCAGTTGCAGGTCGACAGTGCCGGTGACCTTGCCCAGCGAGGACTGCACCTGCATCGCCGGGGCAGAGGTGATGCGCACGTCGAAGTGCAGGTAGTTGAGCGGTGAATCGGGCTCGAGCAGGCTCGGCGGCTGCTTGCTGCGGGCCAGGTAGAGCGCGAAGTCAAAGCGGGGATTTACTGCGAAGCGGGTGATGGTGATGTCACCGCTGAGCCTGGAATCCTTTGGCGATCCCACCAGCCGGAGGTCGGCATTTGCCACGGCGCTTACCCCGGGCGGATAGCGCAGCCGGATGTCTTTTCCAGTGGCGGTCAGGTCGAACGCCAGCCCACGCGACCAACTGATGAACCCGCCGATATTCAGAGCGCCGCCGCCGCTCTGCGCGGTCAACGACTGCACCCGCAAGCGGTTCTCGTCGAAGACCAGAACGCCATTAATATCGCTCAAGCCATTGGGCAGGTCGATGAAAGAGATGCCCGCGTTGGTGATCTCGATCCGGCCGGAAGTCTCCGGGCGTGAAAGGACGCCGCCCACTGACACTGCGATCCTGGTCATGCCGTAAGACAGCAGGTCGGGATCGAAGGTCTGCAGCAGCTTGAGATTGACTTGTCCATCAGCCCGCAGCTTGATCTCACGTTCCCCAGCCAGCTCGACCGTGCCGCTCGCGCTTAGGTCGGTGCCGTCGCCGGTGAGGCGCAAGCGCTCCAGGGTGAAGACTTGGTTCGCCAGCGTAAAACGCACCGGGCCTTCGCTCTGCAAGCGCAGCTTCTCCACCTCAGCCGAGAACTGGTCGATGTGGCCGGCGATGTTGAGCTCGCGCGGACGGCGCAGTGGCCCGCGCACGTCCACCGCTCCTGCCATGGTGGAGTGGCCGGTGATGCGTCCTTCCAGGTAGGCGCGCAGCAGCGGGTCAATATCGAGGTGGGCAAAGCGCACCGTGATAGTCGCGGGGAAATCGCCGCGCAGGTGGACATTGCCGTCCACCGCCAGCTCTGCCTCCCGGAAGTGGGAGCGCGCGGTCAGGCGTAGGTTGGCGCCCTGGGTTACAGCATGGGCATCAAACGTGCCAACCTCTTCGCCATTAAGGACCAGATTGCCGATGTGCAGATCGGCGTTGATCGTTGGCTCCGCCATGGTGCCCGATCCTTGGGCGCGAAACTCGGCCACGCCGGCGACACTCAGCTTGTTGGTCTGCACCTGGCGGAAACGCGCGAGATCGAAGTTGAATCCCCGCAGATCGAAGCGGAATCCACCGCTCTTCAGGTTGTAGGCAACGCTTCCCACGATGCGCGCCCCGTTCTGCGCCAGCGTGAGGTTTCGCAGTTGTGCCTCACTGGAGGCGAAGGTGATGTCGGCCCGCAGCGAATTGAATGGCTCGCCGTAAATGCTCCCCTTCGTGACCTCGAGAAAGCCGCCGCCACGCGGGCTGGTGCGCGTGCCCGACGCGTTCAGCGCGAGGTTCAGTGTTCCGGTCACAGGGTACGAGTAGCCGGCGATTGCCTGCAGGTCGGCAAAATCGGCATCACGGACATTCAGGCGCAGCGTGAAGGGCGCGTCCGAGGTGAACTTCCCCCGGGCCAGTCGAGCCCCGGCGCTGAAACCGATCTGGGCGCTCTGCCGGCGCAGCATTCCGTTGCGAACAGTTGCCTGTTCTGGCGAGTACTGAATATCGGCGACCAGCGAGTCCCAGTGGATACGCCGTGTCTTGCCCCCCGCTTGCGAAGTGGAGGCTTGCACCATCTGCGGCTGCGCGAGGGGAGTTGCGACCAGCAGGTCAAAGTCGGCAACATCCAGGCGGCCGGCAACGGTGGGCGCGGCAATGCGCCCGCTAAGCGTCCCGTTGAAGGCAGCGCGCCCGTGCACGTCGGCTGGTAATTTGGGCTGACGAAATGCCGCCAGGACCGGTTCAAACTCTCCCAGGTCGGTGGTGTTGAGCGCGAAGCGCAGTTGCGCAGTGGTTGATCCCAGCGTGCCGGTAGCGCTGAGCGTAGTGGCGCGGGTGGCCAGGTTGAACTGAGGGACCTCAAGCGTCTGCCGCGCGCCGTGGTAGATCAGCCGCAGGCGCGCGGTGACCGGCAACTGCCCGGGGCCGGGCTGCGCCTGCGGATCGACGTCAAGGCCGACATTGATTTCGGCGTTCGCCGGGGTCCCCGTCCATTGGAGCTGCGCTCTGCCGCTGGCCGCTCCGGCGAGGCCCATCCGCTCCAGCGGCTTGGAGGGCGTCGACAACGCCGCGGCCACGGCTCCCGCTTGAATGCCCGCCAGCCGCAGGTCGGCCGAACCGCGCTGGCGTGCATGGGCCAGCAGCGCGCGGTCACGTCCCGTGCCCGACGGCAGAGTGGTCCAGTTGTGGATGTCCGCGCTGCCGGTGATCGTCCCACCGAAGGCACGGCCAGAGAGATTCGAGAGCGAGATGCGCTCGCGCGTGATGGAGAACTGGCCGCCGAGGTCCAAGCCCGGCACCTGCATGGAGGCCTCGCGCCAGGTGGCATCCTTGAGCCACAGCTTTCCCGCCGAGGAAAAGTCCGGCATTTTGTAAGACCCTTGGCCGTTGATTTCGAGGCGTCCGCTGCGAAGCTGTGGGGTGCGCGTGATGTTGCCCACTTCGACCAGGTCAAGCGAGACGTTGTAGGTCAGCTCGATCTTTGGCTCGAAGTAGTTGGTCAGGCGCCCGCTGGCCTCGATGCTTGACCGTGCCGAAGCCCAGCGCAGTGCCTTCAATTCGGCGCCCGCCGGCCAGAGGCTGAAGCGCAACTCGCTGTTCGACTGCAATGGACGGAAGTCTCTGTACTTCACGTCCATCGCGCCAATGTTGATGTTGCCGTCGTAGCGCCGCTCCAAGAGGTCGTAACTCATCCCCGCCACGAAGTCCTCGACGCTGAAGTCCAGCGGGATGCGGCGATCGTTCCACCACATTTCGCCCCTCTGTACCTCCAAAGTTTCGATAGCGAGGTCGAAGAGCCGGTCCACGGGCGAGCGCTGGCTCTCGCGCTTGATCTTGGGAACGGGCTGGTTGGTCGTGCCGTCGGGGTAGATGATGATGTGGATGACGGGCCGCTCAGCGGCCACGTAACGCAATCCAATCGCGCGCTGGAACAGGGAAATGATTTTCAAACGGACCAGCAAGCGGTCCACGTGGGCGTATGGCGTCTCGCCAGGGGCCTCCAAGCCATGGATGGTAAGGTCGTGAATGTCGACCTCGAGCTTCGACAAGTTCCAGGCAAACGTTTTCAGTTCGACACGCCCTCCGGTGAGTAGCTCGAGTTCGTCGATGACCATGAGCCGCACGCGCTCCTGGAAGCGCGCGCTGCTCAGATACCAGGCGGCAAAGATGAAGAGTGCAAGGGCGGCGACACCGATGGCGGCGCGCAGCGGGATGTTTTTCCTGGGGGGCGAGTTCGACGGCTGCTCGCTCACCGCAACTGCACCCCGATCTGGTCGCGCAAATTGCGCAGCCAGGACGTAAACAGCTCTTCGATGCGCTGCTGCAGCAGTATTTCCTGGATCTTGGCGGAGACCTCGCGCAACGGCACCTTGTGAGCACCCTCGCCTTTCAGCTCCGGCAGGAAACGGTCCAGGTAATAGCTCTCAATGCTGCGCTTGTCGATGTAAACGCCGGGGCGGAAGCGCTGGTCGATGTAGCGCAACACGTCGAGCTGGGTGGCGATGTGTTCGGCAATGTCTTGCTCGCTGAGGCCATAGTTCTCCCGCGCGGCACGCCAGCCTTCGTCCGTCCTCCATGCCGGGTTCTGCCTGCGGACGTCCGCCACGCGCTTGGCGATTTCTTCCGCTCCCGAGCGGGGGAAGGCGACTGACTCCATCTGCCCCAGGATGAGCGCCCGGTCGATCAGCCGGTCCAGGCTCTTGCGACGCTCCTCGGCCGTAAGCAGAACCGGGCGTGAATCCATGAAGCATTCGAAACGCACCGCTTCATCCCATTCGCTCTCCAGGATGATGCGGTGGTCTACGGTGGCGACGATGCGGTCGATGACTTCGCCCGCCCGCGCACCCACTGGGCCCAGCAGCAGCAACAGCGCGCACAGCCAGCGCGAGCTACAAAGGAGAGCGGGTTGGAAGCGGCCTCTCATCAGAAGGTCTGCCCGATACTGAAGAAGAAGTTGAATCGTCTCAGCGTTTCCGTGCGCCCGTCCCGGTTCACAGGGAACGTGGGCGGGTTGAGGTTATAGCCAAAGTCTACGCGCACTGGACCGATGGGCGTGCGATAGCGAATGCCCCCACCCACGGCGTGCGACATGTAATTGAAGTCGCAAGCGCTGTTCACCGCCGGATCTGTAGAAGCGCAAGTTGACTCGAATCGCTGCGAGGTGCGGAACAGGCTGCGGAACATGTCGCTGGTCGAGCTGAACACGTTCCCCATGTCGTGGAAGAGGACGGCGCTGAGGCTCTCGCCGATGAAGGGCAGCGCAAACGGGGGCAGGCGCAACTCCACGTTGTTCAGGAACATGGCCTCGCCTCCCAGCGGAAAGCCGGTAGAAAGGTCGCGCGGGCCGGCTTGGTTGATGGCGAAGCCGCGGTGGGAGTTCCCGCCCCCGGCGAAGAAGCGCTCCGGCAGGGGGATCAATGGGTTGGCGCCGAAAGGGTGCTCGATGCCCAGGCGAGTAGAGCGTGCGAGCACCAGTTTAGTCCGTTGAAACTGAAAGGGATGATAGGTCGAGTTCTGCACCAGGAAGCGGGAGAAGCTTGCCTGTGAACCAAAGATGCGCGAGGAAACACCCGTGTCCAGCACGGTGTACATCCCCTTTTGCGAGTCGAGCGGATCTGGCAGGCGCGTGTCGCGAATGTAGTTAAAGCTGGGCATGCCCACCCGCACGGGGCGTGAAAGCAACGGTAGCTGGTCCTCTTCCACCACCAGTTCGGTGACCTTCACGCGCCGATAGGAAAAGCGGTAAAGCAAGGTGGTGGCCTTGCTCCTGGTCTGCTCGGCCTGCACCGAACCTTCCAGACGTTGCGCGGTGAAGGTTCGCACGTCGCGGGTGGTGTCGAAGAAGCCGGTGAAAGTCAGCTTGAGGTTCTGCTTGTTGAACCAGCGGGGGGCCTCATAGCTGACCAGCGCACGCTGCTGCAGACGGCCGAGGCGGGATTTGAAAGCAATAGTGTGATCCTTTCCGCGGAAGTTGATGCGCGTGACGTCGAACGACACCCGGGGGCTGAAGCCGGTGCGGCCCTGGGGCTGCGTGGTGCCAGGCTCGCTTCCCGTTTGCACCTCGAAGCCCAGGCCGTAGGTGAAAGTGTAGCGCCGGGCTTCAGTGATGTCGAAAAGCACGTTCTTGTGAAGCGCCTGCCCTTCCGGATTCTGCACCGCAACTTCGACCTCGTTAAAGATACCCAGGTTATAGAGCTGACGCTGGGAGTCAAACATATCCGCCTGGCTCAGCGGCTGCCCATCGCGGACCAGCAGTTCGCGGTCCACTACGAAAGGTTGCGTGAAATACAGGCCGCTGATCAACACCCGGTCGATAAATAACCGCCGCCCTTCCGTGATCTTGTAGGTTACGTTCATGCGCGTGGCATCCCCTGCCACCGGCTGGGTCGACCACTCGAATCGCACCTCCGGGAAGCCGCGATTGAAATAGAAGTTCACCACATTATCGCGGTCCGTGGCCATGTTGAAGTTGGAAAATGGCTGGTTCTCGATGGTGGCCAGCATGTTACGTAACTCGGTCTCAGGGATGCTTTCGTTGCCTTCGATCTTCAGGGAGGCGACGCGCGTCTGCGGCCCTTCCTCGATGTGGAACAGCACGCGCATCCTTCCCTTCTTGCCTCCATAGTCGTCCTGCACCTCGGCCTTGACCTTCACCTGCTGGAAGCCGTTCGACTGGTAGAGGTCTTCGATGGACTCGACGTCGCGGCTGACCATGGACTGGCTGAACAGCCCGTGCGACAGCAGCGGGCCGGCGGGCTGAATGAGCAACCGGTTGCGGATCAGCTCCTCGTCGAAATAATCGTTGCCCTCGATGGCCACCTCCACCAACTTGTGGCGCTCGCCTCGTTCGATGATATAGACAACGTGCCGATGTTCCGCCCCAGGCTCTTCTTCCTGCCGGAAATCCACCGAAACATGGAAGTATCCCTTAGTTTGAAAGTAGTCCCGCAGATTGCGCCGGCCCTCGTTGAGTAGGTCGTCATCGACCGCGTTTTCCTCATACACCGGTACATACTTCTTGATCAGACCCTTGCGCAGCTTCGCGCCCCTGAGGTCGATATCCACTGTCGGCCCGCGCACGATGTTGAAGCTGTAGTCCACCGTATTGCTGTCCGGGTTGTAGCGCCGCTCGGCAATGGCTATCTCAGCTTCCAGGCGATTGTCCTTTTGGTATTTGTTGCGCAGCTTCTGCAAGCCCCGGGCGAGGCGCTCCTGGCTGACCTCTTTGCCCGGCTCGAGGTCGGTAATGTCGATGATCTCTTCAACCCTGTAGCCGGGGCCGCCGGTGACCAGAACCTTGCCGATGCGCGCCTGCTCGCCGGCCTGGAGATCGAAGTGGATATCGACCTGCTGCGTGCTGGGATTGGTCTTCAGCGTGGGTGTGATGGTTGCCTGGTAATAGCCTCCTTCCTCGAGCACGCGCTTCATGAACTCTGTGCCGTCCCGCAGCTTTTGGTCACTGAACAGCTCGCCCAGCTCAAGCTTGGTGGCATTGATGAGCTGATAGTCGCTGGGGCCGTGTTTGGGCGCTCCGCTCAAGGTCACTGCCCCCACGAAATAGTTCTCCTTGGCTACGAACACCAGGGTGAGGTCATTGGGCGGATGACGTTCGGCCTCCACCTGGATATCGGAGAAGCGTCCCGTGGCGTAGAGCGCCTGGATGCTGCGCCGCAGCTTGTTCTTGTCGAGCGGCTCGTTGGCCTTCTGCACCAGCAAGTCGCGCAGGCGATCGGGATCCAGGATGGATGCGCCGCGGAACTGGATGTCGCGCACCCGCATGCCGTTCATGGCCGCCAGGCCCTGTTCGACAGTGCGCCCGGTCCTGGAAACGGTAGGGCTCGGGGCTGGCGCCGCCACCTGAGGCGCAGCAGAATTGGCGCTATGGCCCGCGGGCACCTGTCCGACTTGCGGGGGTTCGGGGCTCCCGGCGGCCCAGCCCGCCACACACCCCCACCAAGCCATCGACGTGATAAGCGCCGCCCGCAATACTGCCAATGATGCCTCTCGCCAGGGGTGCTGGCCAGTGTTCAGGATGACTACTTCGATGTGCTTTCTTGCGCCCGCCGTTGCACTTGCGAGTCTTTGCCGGACCGCGGCAGCTCACTCAGCAACCTATAATAATTGTGAACACGGAATACATGCCGTTGACTCCCCAAGAACGCTATTCCCGCCAGGTGCTGTTCCATGGCATCGGCCCCGAAGGCCAACGCCGACTGGCCCAATCGAGGGTGGCCATCGTCGGTTGCGGCGCGACCGGATCGGCCATGGCCGGCCTGCTGGCCCGCGCCGGCGCAGGGACCCTCCGCATCATCGACCGCGACTACGTCGAGCCCAGTAACCTGCAGCGCCAGTCTCTATTCGACGAAGCCGACGCCGCCGAGTCGTTGCCCAAAGCCGTCGCCGCGGCCAGGAAGATCGCCCAGTTCAACTCTGACGTCATCGTCGACCCGCAGGTGGCCGATCTCGTGCCGGGCAATATCGCGCGGCTGCTGGAAGGCATCGAGCTCATCCTCGATGGCACTGACAATTTCGAGACCCGCTACCTGGTGAATGACTTTGCCGTGAAGCAGGGCATCCCGTGGATCTATGCCGCCGCCGTGGGCAGCTATGGCGTAACTCTGAACGTGCTGCCAGGTGAAACGGCGTGCCTGGCGTGCATTTTCCCTGCTGCGCCCGGCGGCGTACTGGAGACCTGCGACACGGCGGGCATCCTGAACACCACCGTCAACGCAGTTGCAGCAATCGCGGGAGGCGAAGCGTTGAAGATGCTGGTAGGCGCCCGCGCGCAGCTCCGCTGCACCCTGCTCTCCTTTGACTTGTGGACCAATGAGCGCTCAGAAGTCTCCGCCGCCAGGCCGCGCCACGATTGCCAGACCTGCGGCGCGCGCGAGTTTCGACATCTCGCGGGCGAAGGCCGCCCGCACATCACCCTTTGCGGACGGAACTCCGTGCAGATCCACGAGCGGCAGCGGCCAATCGATTTTCGTGAGATGACCCAACGCCTAGAACCGCACGGCAGGGTCCGCCACAATGAATTCGTGTTGAAGTTCTGGCAGGAACCCTACGAGATGACCCTGTTCCCCGACGGTCGCGCCATCATCAAGGGAACCACAGACACTTCCGTGGCCCGCAGCCTGTACGCGCGCTACATCGGATCCTGAACTTCGCCGGCGCGCTGCAGCTTCGGCCTTCCTTACGGGTTGTCATCCTGAGCGACCGAGGGCTCCCGCGCGTTTTCTCCAGCGCGGGAAACGGGAGCGAAGGATCTCGGTTTGCATCTTGCATCCCAGAGCGTCCCTGTTGGGCGCCCGCTCCGGTAACCACCGACCGAGTTACCAAATTTTCTTTAGCAGCCCTTCCCAAAAGCGCGAAAATCTAAAGATGCACAAGGGGGGACGTATGCGGCCATTGGCTTTGCTTTTGGCAGTTTCATGCTTCACCGTCCTGTCGTACGCGCAGACCACCACTGCCGGGACACCGCAGCCTGGACTGGTGATCACATCGGGATATGCGACCGTAAGCGGTCCGGTGTCGCCACCACTGCTGGTCACGCCCACGGCCAACCTGGGACTAGCGTCATCGTCGCCGGTGGGAGCGACCAGCGGCACCTCCAATAATCAAGTAGGCGCCAGCAACATGACTCTGCCCAGCGCGCCGCTGCCTGCCGTTCAGTCTGTCGTGCAGCTCAACAATCCCAACATGATCGGCCTGGCTCAGCCGGTGATGATGCAGGGAGCAACCCCGGAGCAGGCCACGGAAGGGCGCACGGGCATCGATGCTGGCGCGGCGCAGTTTGGCTTCTCCCACATCGGCGGCACGGTGGACCGCCGCAGCCTGGGGGAAATTGCCAAGGAGATGAAAAGTCAACCGCGGCTGCAGGCGACACGCGTGTTCACCAACGACGACGTCCGCAGGCTCCATGACCAACCACCCGGAACTACGGTTGGTCCCAAGGGTGCGCAGCCCGAGAATCCCAACCCTACTCTCCCGCAGCGTTAGTCAGAAGCCCAATCTGACAGCGCGCGGCTGATCTGGTATGTTCATTAGGCTCCGCGCCGGAGGTGCGCCGCCCCTTGGCTTCATGGGGCGCACCTTTGCGCACCGGCGCATCTTCTGAATGACAGAACCGACTCCCCAGGCTCCTGGCGCCCGTCCCGAACCCTCACGTCTCTCTCGTTGGGTTGTGCTGCTGTTTCTCAGCCTGACGATGTTCGGCAATTACTACATCTACGACTGCATTAACCCCCTGGTTGACATCTTCAAAGCGCAGCTCGGCTTCTCTGACTCCCAGATCGGATGGCTGAACGCCATCTACAGTGTGGCCGCGGTTCTGACGCTGCTGATCGGCGGCGTTATCATCGACCGTATTGGCACCAAGAAGTCGCTCCTGGGCTTCTCCGCACTGTGCCTGGTGGGAGCGATCTTGACCGCCCTCGAGGGTGGCTTGCCCATGATGCTTGCAGGCCGCCTGGTGCTTGGTCTCGGCGCCGAGTCCATGATCGTCGCCGTCACCACCGCCTTGGCCAAATGGTTCAAGGGTAAAGAACTCGGCTTCGCCTTCGGTTTGAATCTCACCATCGCGCGCCTGGGCTCGGTAGCCGCAGACAACTCGCCCAACTGGGCCGCTCGGGTGGTGAGTTTTGACAGCTGGCAGCAGCCCCTCTTCATCGGTATCGGTGCGGGCGTAATCTGCGCCGTGGCCGCTATGGTGTATTGGGGACTGGAAGCTCGCGCCGAGCGTCGCTATGCACTGGGCCATGCGGGCGAGACCGACAAGATCGTCCTGGGCGACGTCTTCCGCTTCAGCAAGTCCTACTGGTACATCGTCGCCCTGTGCTTCACCTTCTACTCGGCCATCTTTCCCTTCCGCACCTTCGCCATCAAGTTCTTCATGGAATCGCATGGCGCCTCACGCGGTGATGCAGGCGCCCTCAACGGACTCTTGCCGCTATCAGCTATGATCGCGACTCCGCTGTTCGGTCTCCTGGTCGACCGTGTTGGAAGACGCGCTATGTTCATGGCGTTAGGTTCAGTTCTTTTAATGCCTGTTTACTTGATGATGGCGTACTTGCCATCCACTCCCACGATCCAGGTTTGGCTGCCCCTATTCGGAGCCCATGTGTGGCCGGTGTCATTGTTCGTTTCGGTGATCATGATGGGCGTGGCCTTCTCGCTCATCCCGGCTGTGATGTGGCCGTCGGTGGCGTATATCGTGGGGCAGGGCAAGTTGGGCACAGCCTACGCGTTGATGACGCTGATCCAACAGATAGGTTTCTTCGCCCTGAACCTGATCATCGGGAAGGCCAATGACTTGGCAGGGGCCAGCGCCATCAACCCCCAGGGGTATGTTGCCGGCATGTGGATCTTTTCGGTTCTGGGCATCCTGGGTGTGGTCTTCTCCCTACTGCTGCGCAGGACTGAGGCGGGTCCGGGCGGCCATGGGCTGGAGACCATCACCACCGCGGCTCCGGCCTAACCCGGTGCTCCGCCGTATCGGAAAGCATCCAATGCTAGGTGACTTGGGAGTCTCAATTTGATTTGGCGCGGCGCGCCCCCTAATCCGTTAAGATTACCGCCCGGGGCAGCCGGCCAAGGGGCGGGACAAAAGCGGCAATCCATACAACGATCAGTAACTTAGGCGGCATCTAGTTAGATGCGCCCCTAAAAAGGCGAATTGACACAAGCAAAAAAACAAATAGCTCCTGGGCTCTCGGAAGCAGAGGCGATCGACCGGGCCAAGCGGGGGGACGCAGAGTCGTTTGAAGCCCTCTATGGGTTGCACAAACGCCGCGTTTACTCTCTTTGCCTGCGCATGACGGGGAATACCGCCGAGGCGGAAGATCTAACCCAGGAAGCGTTCTTGCAGCTTTATCGCAAGATCGCCACCTTCCGCGGGGAGTCGGCATTCTCCACCTGGCTGCACCGGCTGGCAGTGAACGTGGTGCTCATGCACCTGCGCAAGAAAGGCCTGCCGGAAGTTTCGCTGGAAGAAGCCTTGGAGCCGCAGCAGGAGGATGGGCCGAAGAAGGACATCGGGGCACGCGACAACGTGCTGGCCGGGTCTATAGATCGGGTAAACCTGGAGCGGGCCATCGAGAGCCTGCCACCCGGCTACCGAATCATTTTCGTGCTGCACGATATTGAAGGTTACGAGCACAACGAAATCGCCGAGATGATGGGGTGCTCGATTGGCAATAGCAAGTCGCAGCTACACAAGGCGAGGATGAAGCTGCGCGACCTCCTCAAGGTAAGCAGAGCCGAAAAGGCCACAAGGCGCTGAGGGGAGGGATGACACGGGCGAGGATCTCGGGGAGAGGATTTGCAACATGACATGCGCGGAGTTTCAGAAGGTCCTGCCGTACATCATTGAGACCGGCGGGAACGCGGAGGAAGAGGGGCACCTGGAGTCGTGCCCAATCTGTTCCGATCTGGTACAGGACCTGAAGTACATTGCCGAACAGGCCAAGCTGCTGGTGCCCATGCACGATCCGCCCGCGGGGGTATGGCACGGGATCAAGGGAGCATTGGAGCGGGAGGGATTCATCCGGCCCGCGGCCATGGTGTTGCCGTTGCGGGCACCGGTGGCGGTATTCAGCCCCGCGCGCTGGGGCACAGCCGGACAGCTCGCGGCGATTGCGGCCTTGGTGCTGATTGCCCTCGGCATCATGCTGTACCGCAATCGCGACCGGCGGACGCCAACCCACGCAACCATCAACGTAACCCAACCGGCAGTACAGCCCATGGCGGCTGCGCCGGTGGTCGTCGACGATGACGACATCCGCCTGCTGGAAGCTGTAGAGCAACAAGCCCCGGCTATGGCCGATACCTACAAGGCCAGCCTCGAAAGCGTGAACGCCTACATTTCCGATGCCCGGAAGCGAGTGGAAGAGGACCCCGCCGACGCGGAGGCCCGCGAGCACCTGTTGCAAGCCTACGACCAGAAGAGCATGGTGTACGAGATGGCGCTGGCTAGGAGCCTGCAGTGATTGGCGCGTGGCAAGCTAGGGAGACACGCACGTCTCTCGAGGGCAGGAGAGCGACTATGCGAGCGGTTCGCAATGGCGCTACCGGCGCCGTCATGCTTGTGCTCACGCTGGCAACCACGGCCACAGCCGCCGACAAGAAGGAGTTCAAGTACACCGTCGGTCCGGGAGCGACTGTAACCGTGGTCAACGAGTTCGGGCCGGTAACGGTGAAGGGCGCTTCCGGACGGCAAGTGGTGATCGTGGCGACGATGCACTCCGACAAGGTACAAGTTAACAGCAGCCAAGCCGGCAACCGCGTGGTAGCACGCACCTATGCGCCGCAGCGCACCAGCGAAGAGGAAGGCCGGGTGGAATATGAGGTGCTGGTACCGCAAGATGCCAGTGTCACCGTGCGCTCGGCCACCGGGCCCATCCGCGCGGAGCGCCTCCGTGGCGATGTCATGCTGGAAGGTGATGCCGCGACGGTGGAGGTGCGCGAGGTCAGCAATGCTCACGTTCACGTGCGCACCGTCAATGGGCCCATCACCCTGACCAACATCAGCAAAGGCCACGTGGAGATCACCTCGGTCGGCGGCAACGTGCAGCTCACTTCCGTCTCCGGCCCCAAGGTCACCGTCAACACCACCAAAGGCACGATCCACTACTCCGGGAACTTCGGTGATGGCGGGGACTATCTATTGAACAACCATTCCGGCGATATCGAGGTGTTGCTCCCCACCACCGCTTCCGTGGACATCACCGCGCAATCCATAAAGGGGTCGGTGGAGCAGGACTTCCCCTTGCGTGAGAAACAGCACACCTCGTTTGTTCCCAGTCCCGGACGTTCCTTCGCAGGCACGTTGCACGACGGCGCCTCCTCGGTCCGCCTGCGGTCCTTCAGTGGTAAAATCCGCGTCAAGAAACAGTAGCCAGGAGTTTGAACAGTAGCGAGTGGCGGCAGGGCCGCCGTCGTGTCTGTCTACATGCCAAACAAGCTGCCACGCGCGGTGTTCCTTGTGGGCTTTATGGGCGCGGGCAAGACCAGCGTGGGCCGCACGCTGGCCTCCAGGCTGGGGTGGCGCTTCCTCGACCTCGACCACCAGGTGGAAGAACGCGAGCAGCGCAGCATCGAACAGATCTTCGCCCAGTCCGGCGAGGCCGCCTTTCGCAAATCTGAGACTACAGCACTGCAAGAGCTGCTCGCTGGGCTGGATCCCTCCCAGCCGGTGGTCGTTGCCCTCGGCGGCGGCGCGCCCATCGTGGACGAGAACGCCCGCTTGCTGGCCCAAGCCGGCGAACCCGCGGTCTTCCTCGATGCTCCCTTCGAGGTGTTGCAGGGTCGCTGCCAATCCGCCGCCTCCACCCGGCCACTATTCGGCAATGAGCGGCGAACGCGCGAGCTTTACGAGCTGCGCCGCCCGCACTACCTGCGCGCCAGTTTGCGGGTGGACACAACCGCCAAGTCGGTTGAGGATGTCGCCGCCGAGATTGAACGCAGTTTAGGATTGCAGACAACTTCCGTACGGGGGTCTGAAGTGCGAAGCAAGTCAGTGTTGTTGGCAGTGCTGGTGATGTTCCTGGCCGCAGGCCCGCTGGAGGCAGACAAGAACCGCAGAGACACGCGCGCGGTGGACTCCGGCTCATACAGCATTTTCGTGAATGGCCGTCGCGTGGGAACAGAGACCTTCTCCATCCAGCAGGGCACCGATTTCAGCGTCGCCACCGCGGAGGTGAAGATCGAGAGTCAGGCCGGCACCGTAACGCAGAGTTCGGAACTCGAAGTCGCCAGCAACGGCGACCTCCGGCGCTACCTATGGCGCGAGCTCAGTCCAGGCAAGGCCCAGACCGTGGTCGAATACAAGGACCAGTTCCTGATTGAGCGGGTGGCCGACGCGCCCGGCGGCAAGCCTCGCGAGCTTGCCTTTCTGCTACCGCCCTCCACCGTTGTCCTGGATGACAATTTCTTCACCCACCGGCAGGTCCTGCTGTGGCGGTACCTGGCCTCGCTGTGCGGTCCGCGGGTCTTGGGCTCGTGCAAGATGGAGCGTGGCCAATTCGGCATCCTGGTGCCACGCCAGCAGACGACCTCCAGTGTGGCCATGGAGTACAAGGGTAAGGAAAAAGTCATGATTCGCGGCGCCCAGCGCGAGTTGGACCGGTTCAATATGCAATCCGAGGGCGTCCTGTGGGCGTTGTGGCTCGACGCCGATTACAAGCTGCTGCGCATTCTGGTACCTTCTGAGAACGTCGAGGTGGTGCGCGACTGACCTCCAGCAGCCACTCTCTGCGGTGGCGCGTCCTGGCTTTCGACGGTTCTCAACATGCCCACACAACATCGCTCGACTGTTCTGTTCGCCTTCACCGTCGCCCTGGCACTGTGGGCAGCTTACCTGGCGCGCAACACCCTGTTCCTCATTTACATCGCTGCCCTGTTCGCGGTGGTGATCTCGCCCGCCGTAGAACTGGTGCGGCGGGCAAGGATTGGTCGCTGGAGACCGGGGCGCGGCACCGCCGTGCTGGTGATCCTGGTAGTGGGACTGGGACTGATCATAGCGTTCTTCGCGTTTGCCCTGCCGCCCATCTTCCGTGACATTCAGGGCCTTGCCCAGGACTGGCCACGACGCGCCGCGCAGCTCTCCGAGAACATCAGGCGTATCCCTTTTGCCGGCCGCTTCGAACCCTCCAGCCTCCAGCAATACCTCTCGGGCGCAGTGGGCGGGGTGCTGGGGCTGTTCAAGGGGATTGCCGGCGGCCTCTTCGGCTTCTTCAGCTTCGTCATCCTGACGGCCTACTTCATCCTCGATGGGCGGCGCGCGTTTCACTGGTCCATGTCGCTGGTGCCTCTGGCCCATCGCACTCGTCTGCGCGACACCCTCGCTCGCGCCGAACGCCGCATGCGCCACTGGTTGGTGGGCCAAGGGGCGTTGATGCTGATCCTGGGCACCTCGGCCACCGTGGTCTTCGGCCTGCTCGGAATCAAATATTTCTATGCCCTGGGCGTGTTTGCCGGGCTGGCCAACATCGTGCCCATCGTGGGCCCGCTGATTTCGGTAATTCTCGCTGGTATCGTCGCAGCGGTGGACTCCGGCACCAAGCTGTTGGGGGTGCTGGTATTTTATCTCGTTTACCAGCAGGTGGAGAACGCCTTCCTCACGCCGCGCATCATGCGGACCACGGTAGACCTGCCGCCGTTGGCCGTGATCATCGCCCTGGCGTTGGGTGGCTCATTGGGCGGAATCCTGGGTGCGCTGGTCGCCGTGCCGACCGCCGCTTTGGTGGCCGTAGTGGTAGATGCATACCTGGTGCAGCCGGACACCTATGAAGAAGCCGCCCCCTCCCGCATTGTTCACTCGCAGAAAAACTAAGCCCGCCTTCGCGGCGGGCTGTGAGCTGCAAGGATGTGCAGCGGCCCCTACGGAACAACTTCGCTAGTATCGCGCAGGACGAAGTACAGGATGGTTCCCGTAACGGCTCCTGCGGCCAGCAGGAACAGGATGGTGTCGCCAGTAGTGGCGCCGCCCGGCGGTGGAGCATCCTGGGCTGCGGCGGGACTCATGCACGCCGCCGCCGGAGCGCTAAACAGGTTGCCGGCAGCCACAGCGGTCATGGCGCCGCGGTTGTTGACCACCACCGAGCCTTCGCGGGCGAGCACCTGCAACTTGCCGTTGATCTGCTTGATCTCAAACTTGGCATTGGGTGCGGATGGCGTAATCACCAGGTTGCCGGCCCGCGCTGACATGCCTTTCAAGGTGTTGATCACCGCGCCGCCGCAGCCCAGGTCCACCTGCTGCTCGTAAAGTACCAGGGAGGAGTTGCCCGACATGAGCACCGACGTGCCTTCTGCGGTCAGGGTAGCGAAGCCGTTGCCTGCAGTCTGAATCCGGTCGCCGGGAAATACGGCGGTCGAGCGTGACACTGGGCTGCCATTGACGGTTACCGTCCCGGTAGCATTCAACATTGCCGAAGCCACATCGGCCATGATCATGGACGACGGCAGCGCCACCACCATGATCGATGCCACAATTCTTACCAGGTACGCGCGCACGACTGCCTCCTTGGAGCCTGCCGACATCGTAAGTTTCCCCTGTTTGAGAGGTCAAGAGTATTAGCGACACCCCTAACCACGCATGTTACCTAGGTGTTAGCACGGCGCTCAGAGGTGAACAGGCGAAATCTACAGCGCGCTCATATTAGAGAGAAACTCGGTGTTGGCGCGGGTCTTGCCCAGCTTGTCGCACAGCAGCTCCATGGCCTCGACGGGCGACAGCGGGTTCAGCACCTTGCGCAGCACCCAGATGCGCGCCAGGTCTTCCTTGGGGATGATCAGCTC
Source organism: Terriglobales bacterium (assembly GCA_036001865.1). Taxonomy (GTDB): domain Bacteria; phylum Acidobacteriota; class Terriglobia; order Terriglobales; family Acidobacteriaceae; genus DASYTX01. The sequence continues at coordinate 2,878 of DASYTX010000313.1, read as the reverse complement.
TTCCTTGCGGGTGCCCGAGCGCTGGATGTCGATGGAGGGAAAGACGCGCTTATCCGACAGCTTGCGGTCGAGGATGACTTCCATGTTGCCCGTGCCCTTGAACTCTTCGAAGATCACGTCGTCCATGCGCGATCCCGTCTCGATCAACGCCGTAGCAATGATGGTGAGCGAGCCGCCCTCTTCGATGTTGCGCGCTGCGCCGAAGAAGCGCTTGGGACGCTGCAGGGCGTTGGAGTCCACGCCGCCCGACAGCACCTTGCCCGACGGTGGCACGATGGTGTTGTAGGCGCGCGCCAGGCGGGTGATGGAGTCCAGCAGGATCACCACGTCGCGCTTGTGCTCCACCAGGCGCTTGGCCTTCTCGATCACCATCTCGGCCACCTGCACGTGGCGCGCTGCCGGCTCGTCGAAGGTCGAGGAGATGACCTCGCCCTTGACCGAGCGCTGCATGTCGGTGACTTCCTCGGGCCGCTCGTCGATCAGCAGAACAATCAGCACCACCTCCGAATGGTTGGTAGTGATGGAATTGGCGATGTTCTGCAGGATCATGGTCTTGCCGGCGCGCGGCGGGGAAACGATCAGGCCGCGCTGTCCCTTGCCTATGGGGGTGAGCAGGTCCATGACCCGCGCGGTGATATTGTCCTTCGCGGTTTCCAGCTTGATTCGCTCCAAGGGATAGAGCGGGGTCAGGTTGTCGAACAGGATCTTGTTGCGCGCCTCTTCCGGCGACTCGAAGTTGACCGCCTCGATCTTCACCAGCGCGAAGTATTTCTCGCCCTCGTGCGGCGGGCGCACTTGTCCGCTGACGGTGTCGCCCGTCTTCAGATCGAACTTGCGGATCTGCGACGGGGAAACGTAGATGTCGTCCGGACCGGGCAGATAGTTGTAGTCCGGCGAGCGCAGGAAACCGTAGCCGTCGGGCAGGATCTCCAGCACGCCCTCGGCGAAGATGTGGCCCTCTTTTTCGCTCTGCGCCTGCAGGATCTTGAAGATCAGGTCCTGCTTGCGCAGGCCGCTGGCGCCGGGCAAGTCCAGCGTGCGCGCAATGCGGGTAAGCTCGGTGATGTTCTTTTCTTTCAGTTCGGCGATAGTCATGTTCACCTACGGGGGTTGACGATTTTGGGAGGGGTCGATTCCGACCAAAAAAAGATCTTTTCAGGGATGGTCCGCAGCGCGGGCGCGCCGCTAACAACTATTATGCAGCGCGCCGGCGGGTCTCCGCAACCTTTGCCGGTTGGGCGACAATTTGCGCCGGATTCCTGGCCTGGCCGACTCGCGTCAGGACCTCATTCATGGTCTCCTGGATGCGCGTGTTCGGCTTGTGAAACTTGCGAGTTGCTTTAGACGCAAGCTGGCACAGCATATAGCGGTTCTGCACCGTGCGCAACGCGTCGTAAATCAGATCAGAACGCATGATTTGCCTTCCTTGACCTCTTTCCATTAGACGCCCAAGCGGGGCCTTTTCGCGCATTGCCCCGCCAGACGCACACCGTCTCGAGTCAATCATAAGTGCTTGTTTCAGCTGGCTTTCCTGAGATTGATTCGGTGACACCCAAATAGATGCTCGAGGGAGGCTCAAAGTTGCTTCTTTTCTATGGACTTGCAGTTGGAGGCGAACCACGTGCCCGCCCACCGAAGCCATACCGTAAGGGTGAAGGGCCCGCCCCGTCAAGCAAAATCGACCCTGGAAAAACGTCCCCGGACCCGATTCTGCACGCTAACCAAACCCCTCTCCTGCCGTCCACTGGGTACGAGCGTCTCTCAACCAATTAGGATTTCCACAGCCCTCTGGGGATATCGCCCTCACGGTCCTGTCTAAAGGAGGTTGTGAAATGAACCGCAGAAGTGTGCCGCTGTTGGCGGCGCTGGTGTGTCTTTCCCTGGCCGGCTTGGCCTACGCTGCTGACACCGCCGTCAAGAATTCCTACGACAAGGCCCGCAAGGTGCTCGACGCCGGAGTCCAGGCCGTCGGAGGCCCCGAAGCGCTGCAGCAGATCGAGAATGTTTCCTTCAAGATGCGAGGGACCTTCTCCCCTCGCCTGCAAATGGATACCCCGGAGCCGCCGTTCAACATCGGCTCGCGCGAAGAGAGCACCACCCTGGATCTGAAGAACGGACGCATCATGTCAGAACAGAAGGGATCCGGCGCCGGCTTCGCCTTCTGGAACCGCGCTCTCGCCAAGGGCAGCGAGGCCTGGAACATCGACCTGCGCAACCGCATCGTCACCCCGGGACCTCCCGGCTCGACCACCCAGCCCGTCTACCAGCAGTATTACCGTCGCATGCCGGCGCTGATCCTGCGCACCGCTCTCGACCGCGCGCTCACTCTGCGCTGGGTAGGCGAAGACAACTTCCGAGGGCGCAAACACAACGTCATCACCTACGCGCAAACCGACGGGAACCAGGTGGCCTTGTACTTCGACGCCCAAAGCAATCTGCTGAGCAAATACGAGTTGCTGTTCATTGACGCGCTGAACGGCGAGGACGTTTCCGAGATCGAGTTTGCTGACTACCAGACCTTTGGCCCGCTCAAGTTCCCCACTGTGTGGCGCAACCGGCTGGCGGGCGACACCGCCAGCGACATGAAAGTCAGCGACGTGGCGGTCAACACCAAGCTCGACGACAAGGCTTTCGAAATCCCCGAGGGACTGGAGAAAGCCCCCACACCGCCTCAGGGACAGCCCATCACCGTCAGTAGGCTGGCCGACGACGTGGTGCTGGTCCGCGACACGGGCGGCGGCAACTACAATGTGCTCGCCGTCGGCTTCAAGGACCACATCCTGGTCGTGGAAGCACCCCAGAACAGCGGCGCCACCGAAGCCGCGCTGGCACGGATTAAGGAAGCTCTCCCCGCCAAGCCCATCAAGTACGTTGCCAT
>DASYTX010000312.1:0-3740 GCA_036001865.1 Terriglobales bacterium | reverse complement strand
GCGGCGAGAAGAAGACGAATACCAGGATCAGCGTGACCATGACGTCGTAATGCAAGCTGCCACGATCGTACGACCACCAAAAGTAGCTCTTGAGAATTTGCAGGAATCGCGTCATGTTTACGTCGTCGGTCGTCGGCCAGGAAGCCCATGCCCGGCCGCCTTGACCACTCTTCGCAGTGCTTCGTGACCCTTCGTGGTTAGAGCGTTCTGGTCGTGATCCGCTCCGCGCCCATGTACGGTCGCAGGGCGTCAGGAACCAGCACGCTGCCATCCGCCTGTTGGTAGTTCTCGACAATCGCCACCCAGGTGCGCCCGATCGCCAGTCCGCTGCCATTGAGGGTGTGCACGAATTCCGTCTTGCTCGTGCCCGGGGGCCGGTAACGTATGTTGGCGCGGCGCGCCTGGAAGGCCTCGAAATTCGAGCACGATGAAATCTCGCGATAGACCTGCTGGCCCGCCAGCCACACTTCGATATCGTAAGTCTTAGCGGCGGCAAAGCCCATATCGCCCGTGCACAGCGTCACCACCCGGTAGTGCAGTCCCAGCGGCTGCAGCACCTGTTCGGCGTCGCAGGTCAGCCGCTCGAGCTGCTCATACGACTCCTCCGGGCGCGTGAACTTCACCAGCTCCACCTTCTGGAACTGATGCTGGCGGATGATGCCGCGCACGTCTTTTCCATATGACCCGGCTTCTCTGCGGAAGCAGGGCGAATAGGCGGTGATGGAAAGCGGTAGCCGCGCTGCGTCGATGACCTCGTCGCGGTAGAGGTTAGTCAGCGGCACCTCTGCGGTGGGGACCAGCCACAGATCACGCTCGCCATGGGGCACGCGAAAGAGATCGTCCGCGAACTTGGGTAGCTGGCCCGTGCCATACATGGAATCGGAGTTGACCAGGTACGGCGGCAGCACCTCGGTGTAGCCGTGCTCGCCGGTGTGCAGGTCGAGCATGAAGTTGGCCAGCGCACGCTCCAGCCTGGCGCCCAGCTCCCAGTACACCGCGAAGCGCGCGCCCGCAAGCTTGGCCGCCCGCTCAAGGTCCAGTATGCCTAGCTGCTCTCCGAGTTCCCAGTGCGGCCTGGGTTTGAAATCGAACTTCGGCGGCTGACCCCAGCGGCGCACCTCCTGGTTTTCCTCCGGCGACCGGCCGACGGGCACACTCTCGTGGGGCAGATTGGGGAGGCCGCTCAAGATCTGCCGCAGTTCGCTGTCGAACTGCTCGACCAGCTTTTCCTTGTCCTGGATGTGCTCGCGCAGCGCCTTGGTTTCTTCGATCAGCGCAGTCGCGTCCTGCTTGTTCTTCTTGAGCTGCGCGATCTCTTCCGAGGCGCGATTGCGCCGCGCCTTCAGCGACTCGACTTCGGTGATGGCCCGGCGGCGTTCCGCGTCCACCGCGAAGAAATCCTTCAGCACGTCAGCCGGGGTCATGCCGCGCTGGCGCAGCTTTTCCTCGATCAGCGGCAGATTGTTACGGACGAAGCCAAGTTCGAGCATGGAAACAGGTAACTGTACCGGAAAGGGCCGTGGAAGGAAAATTCTGGCGAGGGCGGCCGGCTGATGGAGTTGACGTGGGTGGGTAGGGGATATCTGGTCGAATGCGCATGACGTAAATGCTTGAGAATTCAAGGGCAGCCATCGATATAGGGGTGCCCCACCGGGGCGGGTGAATGGAATCAAGAAGTTAGCGATATATTTTGGGAGAGATCCTTGGGCGACATCAACTTACGGTTACATATCCTTGAGGATATATAAATATACATGATTATAGCTTAGTGGATGCACACTTGTCAACCCGTATCTGTGGCCTCGCGGAGGTCCTCACGTGCGCTACTCACGAGAATCCGGTGTGGGCGGGCTTGTGCGAAAAGCCTGGGGATTACGAGTATTCGTCGGCGAATGGGCAGTTCGTGATGGATCCTGAATCGCAGCAGTTCCGGGGCTAAAGCCTCTCGTTTCTCGTTCCTGTTTTCACCGGCCTAAAGGCCGGTGCTCCCACCCCGGTGCTCCCACGTTTCACTTCATAGCCTCACTGCCCCTAACCACGATCCACCGCCCACTGTTCTCGCGGTTCAGCCCCCCGCGCTCGCGCCTTGCGCTTCAGCTTGGCGCTGGTCACCAGCGCGACCGCAGGAATGATGATCGCAGTTCCGGCGAGGATGTAGGCGTCGATGCGCTCGTTGAGGATGAGCCAGCCCAGGAAGACGGCGACCACGGGATTCACGTACGCGTAAGTCGCGACCTTGGAAGTCGGGACGTGCTCCAGCAGCCATATGTAGGCAGTGAAGCCCACCAGCGATCCGAAAACCACCAGGTAGGCAATGGCGCCGATGCCGACGGCCGTCCAGTGACCGCGGTGATGCTGGCCGAGCGCCAGCGCCAGGAGCAGGTTGACCGTGCCAGCGATCAGCATCTGCCATCCCGTCCCGGTGAAGGGATCGACTCCGGCCTGCCAGCGTTTGGAAAGCACCGAGCCGGTGGCCCAGCTTAGCGACGAGCCCAGCAGGCTGAGCGAGCCCAGCAACTGCATGCGCCCCAGAGTGCCGGTGGCGGAGAGCTTGGGCCAGATGAGCACGGCGACACCCACAAACCCCAGCACGAGTCCTATGGCCCCGCGCGCGGTGATGCGGTACTGGCCCAGGAGCAACGCGTCCAGCACCAGAAGCCATAGCGGTGTCACGGATACGATTAGCGCGGCCAAGCCCGTAGGCACATAGAGTTCGGCCCACGCCAGCACGCAGTTGGCAATGCTGAGCAGCAGGACGCCGACAATGCCCAGCCTGAGCAGCTCGGGGGCGCCAACGATAATCCGCCGCCCGGCGAGCGCCGAGCCGGCCAGCATGATCAGCCCGGCGACCACAAAGCGCGTCCCTGCCATCAGCACCGGCGGGACGTGGTCGATGGCCAAGCGGATGCCCAGGTAGGTCGATCCCCAGAAGACATAGACCAGCGCGAAGGCGAGCATCACGCGATAACGGTGCTGGCGCTCAACGGCAGTCATGTGAGTGTGAAGCGGGTAAAGTTATCTGACGCGCCGGCAGTCAGCGGTGATTCTGAAAATGCGCTCGCTCGAGTTGTGGCACAGGCAAGCCGGCAACACCGGCCGCGGTTCAGTCAGCGGGGCGCACTTGCGCCATGGGGGTTTTCGTGTATAATGAGACTGCGTTTACATCGGAAGCTCTTACAAGCAAGTTCTGCCAAGCACTAACCTGCGTGCACTACCTGCCCTCCAGTTCTCCCGATCAACAAAGCGCAATTCAGAAAAGAAAAAGGAACAAGAGAACACAATGGAACAAGGTACAGTTAAGTGGTTTAACGACGCCAAAGGGTTTGGGTTCATCACCCGGCAGACTGGCGAAGACATCTTCGTGCACTTCACGGCCATCCAGGCCAACGGTTTCCGCAGCCTCCAGGAGGGGCAGGCGGTGCAGTTCACCGTGACCAAAGGCAAGAAGGGCTTCCAGGCCGAGAACGTGCAGCTCCTGTAAGAAGTTCGGTAAGGCTAAGATCAGGGCGGCGATGAGCCGCCCTTTTGTTATTCTGTGACGGCGCTGTAGCAGAGCTTCTGGCAGTGTGCAATACTGAAAATGCCTCGCCGGGATGGCGGAACTGGCAGACGCAGCGGACTCAAAATCCGCCGGGGCGCAAGCCCCTTGGGGGTTCAACTCCCCCTCCCGGCACCATTCAAATCCTGCCGTCCGTTTCACTTAGTTAACCCTCGCGGTTTTGGCGTCAGTGGGCACTGAG
>DASYTX010000311.1:0-3654 GCA_036001865.1 Terriglobales bacterium | reverse complement strand
TGGCGAGCCAGGTGCCGATGTTCTGCATCGCCTACCGCGCGCCTTTCTCTAACCGCTCGCGCAGCGCGCGCGGCAACTTGACCAACTTGCCCTGCGTGTCCACGGCGACCAGCCGCGCGGAGCCTTCCACGACCCGCCGTCCGCTCGCCTTCTCCCGGATCTCGTGCGCGAACGTGAAGCTGGCCGCGCGCATCTCTTTGAGCGTGGTGGCGATGGTCAGCGTCTCGCCGTACCGGGCCGGCGAGCGGTAGAAGAGCTCGGCGTGCACGACGGCGAAGAGGACGCCCGCGTCCATGAAGGATTTCACCGAGAGCCCCCGCGTCTCCAGCCACTGCGTGCGCCCCTGCTCGAAGTAGCGCAGGAAGTTGCCGTAGTACACCACGCCGCCGCAGTCCGTGTCCTGGTAGTAAATGCGGACGTCGAGGGTGTCGGTGCGGGCGCTCATCGTCAGAGCTCGAGCACGGGAAATTTCGGGAGCGCGGTGTCGGTCACGCCGGTGATCTTTACGATCAGCGCGTAGAGCTGGTTGAACCGCTCCGCCGTGGCCGGGTCGAAGCCGTGGCCCAGCGGCGAGCGGTGCGCGGCATCCAGCAGCGGCTTCATCTGCGGCCACTGCGCGAGATACGCCTGGCCCATCTGATCGCCCAACCCCGCCAGCGCGCGGAACTGCGCGACCAGCGGCAGCTTGTACTTGCCGTCCACGTCGTCGAGATAACACGTTCTGCAGGGCTCCCGCAGCGCGGCCGGCAACTGGTCGGGCTGGACGTCGTGCGCCTTGATCTTGTGCTGCTTGAACAACTGCACCTGCGCGAAGGCTTCGAGCGCGCGCACCGCGGTCGCGAGCGCCGCATCGAACGCGCGGTCCTGCTCGGCCCGCCGCCTGGCGTTGGCCAGGAGGTCCGGCGCGATCGCGGCCTTGACGTCAGAGGGGTCCAGCACGAGCTTCTCCAGAAAGCCTGAGTTCTCCTTGAGGCGAGGGATCAACGCCTTCACGCCGGGGGGGCCGCCGAAGACGGAGGCCATGTCGAGGGCCTTGATGGCGGTCTTCAGCGATTCCCATGCCGGCTTGTACATGAACCGGTCCCAGCAGCCGTACGCCTCCGCGAGGTCGGCGAAGGCGTGATAGAGGGGCTTCTGCCCACCGCTGACGCGTGCTTCGATGTGGCGGAAGGATGCGGCCGCGGCGGCGAAAGAGCCCCGATTGAACTGCTCGGCGGCAAGCCGTCGCATGGTGAGGGCCGCTTCCGTCCAGGGGTTGTCCTGTTGCCAGGTGTGCGCCATGCCGTTGACGATCACGAGCTCGCCCACCGGCGCGTCGCCTGCGACCAGGGCCGGCTTCAGTGTGATGAACTGCGAGGAGTGCGGCAACGTTGCCAGCCCCGTCGCCGCCGCCATGGCGGTGGTGGCGCGGCTCAGGTCCACCGTGAGCTCACCCGGCTGGAGCCCCCAGACTTTGAGCAAGTCCGTGAGCGGTTGGTTCAGCGCCTTGTAACAGGCGCCGAAGCCGTGGGGATCGGGCGTGAGGATCCAGTCCCATTTCTTCGGGAGTTTGGCGAGGTTCGGCTGGATGTCCGTCTCGATCTTGGGGCGTAGTTCTTCCGGGATGAAGAAGCAGAGGTGTTCGGGGTTCAAGCGGTTGATCGTCGCGACGCAGGGCGCGGGGTCCGCGTGGACTGCAATCAGCAGGGCTTTTGTCGTCGTCTCCGCCGCCACCCGCCAGACTATAGCACCTTGTTGAGAGACCCTGCAACGCGCTGTGAAACGCGATCATCTTCGCAAGCGCGGATCGAATCGGAAGGGTGTCGGTGCGTTCCAGTGAATCCGGCCGAACTCCGGATGAGCGGGATTCACAAGATAATTTCGTTCCTCCGGGATGATCACCGATGGGACAGACAGGATGACGCTTCTGCGTGCGGCGGCCCAGGCTGTCCCCATGGCCTTGAGCTCATCCGGCGCCGGATACTCCCGCCAATCGCTGGGTAAGTCCTCGGTTCTGATCGTGTGGATCCCAAGATGCTCCGGAATATCGGCTGAGAGCGCCACGAGATCATCGGGAAGGATGTCCGAGTCGAGGTTGACGAGATACTCCAGAACCGCAAGCGAGAGAGTGGCGGATGTGTAGACAACGGCCGTGCCCTCGGAATTCCAGCGACCGCCGTAAAGCCGAGCGCCCTCACCGTCAGGGGCGGCGTGCCGTTGCAGGCACAGGCGCCAGATGCGCACTAGCTGATTACACCGTGCTCGATCCGGCCCAGCACCTCTTCAACCTGCTTCGCGCCCAAATCGGTGCGCAGGAGATCTAGGGGGGTCTGGCTTCCCAATGCTCTAATGGGTCTATGCATCCACGTGGCCGCCTTGTCTTCCTTGCCAAACACCTGGACAGCCTGCGCGGCGAGCCGCGCCAAGCGAATCAGGCGGTCCGATTCGTCCGGGCGAAGCCGGCGGCTCCGCTTGCGGCGGGCCATAGTGCGCGGAGGCACGCCAAGGACGGTTTCCACTTCCGTTCGGGCCAGCCCGAAGCGCTCCATGAAGGCTTCAAGAGCATGATAGGGCAGGCCAGCCTGGATGATCTTCTGCAGATCCTCAATTGTTGTGATCCGGAACTTCAGGACTGCCAGCCCGCCCAGTGTCTTGACCAGCCTCTCTGTCGAAACCATGACAGCACCTCCCTGTACCAATATGTCAGAAGTATACTGCCATTTGGCAGTATCAGTCAAGCGCCTGATTGCGCGCAATCCGCCTCCTCGCCACCGTGACCTATTTCTACACCCACCCCCGCAAGAAGCTGCAGTCATTCCGTTCGCCCTGAGCCCGCCGCCACTCCTCCGCCTCCGGCGACATTGGCGGTACCCGCGAAATGCTTGACACACTCTGGCTTACGAAATACCCTGCATGAGGCTGGTGCGGGAGCAGTCCTGGTTAGGTGGCCCGAAGACAATATGGACAAGACGAGGCTCGCGAAGTACAAGTCTGATCTCGATGCACTGGAGAAATAAACCGAATAAACCGGGACAGATTTATTTTCGATCTTGAGTCCGGCGCAGTCGTCTAGAAAAATATATCTGTCCCCGTTTATGCGTGGTAGGTGCTTCTATGCGGGCGTTCGGCACGGCGACAGTTGCGGTCATCTTGTGGCTGGCAGTTGCGCTGGCCATCGACAGGTGGCTGCTTGCGCCATACTGTGCGACGTGCGCGAGCGCTCTAGCGCTCGAGCTGAAGGTCCGGCTACCTGCGGCGGAGTTGACATACCCGCCAGTCAGCGTTCTGGTGTTGATTGTCCTCCCTATGCTCCTGCTGGCGATTTTTTTGGTGCCGTGGCGGTACCTGCGCTCGGCTTCTGCGTGGCGGGAGTCATTCATACACTGGTGCCAGCCTTGGTTCTGGCTGCTCGTTGCAGTCCTGCTGACCGTTGCTGGGGAAAGCCTCTACATTGCGGTGAAAGACCAATTGCCGAAAGCACTCACGGCTGTGGTAGAGAAGTTCTCCATTACGGCCACCTTATCTGTTTTGAAGGCCTACAAGCCTATTTCCCTCACTGCTTCGCTGCCCGGGATCCTTGGGTTCGTGCTTGGAGTCTGCTTGTTTCTGGCCAAAGGCGTGAAGGATGTGCTCAAGCTGCCAAGCACCTGATCAGGTCAGCAGCAGCCCGATGTC
>DASYTX010000310.1:0-1567 GCA_036001865.1 Terriglobales bacterium | reverse complement strand
ACCGCCCCTACGGCGCATCGCCGCCTGCATGAGGCGCTGGCCGGCCTCGTCGAGCCGGCAGAACTCGCGCACCTCGGCCGGCCCCATGTCGGCATTGGTGCGCAATCGGGTGCCTTTGAAACGCCGCGACTGGACCACGCGCGTGGCGGCGACCCGCTCACGGATGGCGCGGGATGGTTCGCCCTGGCGTGTTCCCGAAAGCTTCTCGTAGTTCACTCGCGGCACCTCGACGTGGATGTCGATTCGGTCGAGCAGCGGCCCCGAGATGCGCTTCACCCAAAGGGTACCCGAGCGCGCGACGACCGACGCCGAGCAGGTGCAGTTCTTCTCGGAATCTCCGCGGTAGCCGCATGGGCAGGGATGAACACAAAACGCACATTTTAACCTATTGCCTACGAGTCAGTTTTGCTGGACAGATGGAGCTAAACGTTATTTCGCTCTACTGAGCGAGGTGCCGCGAAGACATCGTGCCCGTGAATCGCACAGGCTATACACGACGCTGAAAATCACCGCCACCAGGCGATTGAGTCGCCTGGTGGCGGTGATCAGTCTCAATCATGCTGGCGACGCCAGCGCCGTATCAACCACCCGCCGGCGATCACCCCGAGAACAGCGACCAGCACGAGCCATCCGCTCAGGGCGCGCGAATCAGCCTCACCAGTCTTCGGCAGCGCGCCGGGGGCCGGCGGGGCCGCCGCCTGCACGGTGGTCAACTGCGCGCCCTTGGGCAACAGAAATGCGACGGCGAGGCTGGCTTTCGCGGTACCAGCGTTGCCGGCCGCATGCATTTGGTCGGGGGTGTCCGACCAGCCCTCACCGGGCTTGAGGATCTTCTCGGTATTGTTCTCACGCAGCGTGATCTCGCCTTGGAGCACCGTGTTGAGTGTCTGCCCACCATGCGTGTGTGGCGGCGTCCACGCTCCTGGCGCGAAGTCCAGCACCACCTGGATCAGATCAGCCTGGGCCGGCGGGGTGGCGAGCGCAACCTTCGATTCGTAGACCTTGGTCGGGCCGGGCGGTGGCTGCTGCGAGCTTCCCCCCTGCTCCACCGTGGTCAGTGGCGCTTCCTTCGGCAGCAGGAAGGTGACCAGCAGGCGCGCCGGCGCGGCGCCAGCGTTACCGGCCGCATGCACCTGATCAGGAGTGTCGGACCAGCCCTCGCCGGGTTTGAAGATCTTCTCGGTATTGTTCTCACGCAACGTGATCTCGCCCGCCAGAACCAGGTTGAACGCCTGCCCGCCATGCCGGTGGAATGGCGTCGAGGTCCCCGGCGCAAAGTCGAGCACCATCTGGATCAGATCACCCTGGGCCGGCGGGTTGGCGACGGCGATCGTCGACTCATACACCTTGGTCGGGCCGGGTGGAAGCGGCTGGCCGAATGCGCTGTTGTAGGGCAACACGAGGATCAGTAACGCGATCACGGTTGTCAAAACAGTTCGTAGTTTCATGAGTTTACCCTCCCTGAAGCTTCATTCACGTATTGTTCCCTCTGCTGGGGTGCTCCTGCTTCCGACGATCACCTCCTTTCAAACCGGCGTCGCATCCATGCCATACTGTTTACAGCTCG
>DASYTX010000309.1:0-16718 GCA_036001865.1 Terriglobales bacterium | reverse complement strand
TAGTGATCGTGGAGAAATAGAGAATTCCAGCGGCTGAAATGTCAATGGAAGAAAACCGAGATTCCTCGGGGCTAAAGCCCCTCGGAATGACAAAAATGAATGGCTTGCGTCGCGCGACGGCGTGCTGAGGGTAGGGATGCTTCGCTTCGCTCAGCATGACAAGTCGTAGGCAGAGCTGAGGACCGACGACGCCTTCAGTTGTGCTTGACGAACTGCCGCACCTTCTTTCCGCTCAGGTCGTTGTACAGAATCTCGGTGAAGCGGTCGGCAGAAATGAAACCCCAGCTCCACTTGTCCCACTTGGCCAAAACTTTTTCGTGCTTGAGCTGATCGAGGGTCTTGCCCTGCTTGAGTGCGGCCTCGACCGCGCCGGAGGTCTCCTTCAACATTGCCAGGTAGGCGCGCAAGTCGTTGGGAGTGCCCAAGTCGCCGTGCCCGGGAATTACCTTCACGTCGGCGGGAAGGTCTGCCAGCACCTTTTCAATGCCGCCGATCAGGCCCTTTACGCTTCCTCCGCTCACCAAGTCAATGAAAGGAAATCGCCCAGTAAAGAAGTCGTCACCCATGTGGACCACGTTGGACTTGGAAAAGTACACCACGATGTCGCCATCGGTGTGGCCGTTGGGGAAGTGGATCGCGCGGATGTCCTCACCATTGATGTGCACTACCAGGCGGTCATCGAAGGTGATCACTGGCAGAGCGCCCTTGGGCGCGGGCTCGACGTCGCCGAAGGCATACTTGCCGCCCACGGCCATACGCTTGCGCACGTTGCTGTGGGCGATCACTGGAGCACTCTGGCCGAAGATTTCGTTGCCGCCAGTGTGGTCGCCATGCCAGTGGGTGTTAAGTACGAATTTCACCGGCTTGTCGGTGATGCCCTTGAGCGCGGCCTTGATCTTGTCGGCCAGCGGAGCATACTGGTCGTCGACGATCAGGATGCCGTCCTCGCCCACCGAAACGCCGATGTTGCCGCCGGCGCCTTGTAGCATGTAAACCGTGCCGGCAACTTTCGTGACCTTGATCTCGACCTTGCTGAAGTCTTGCTGCTGCGCGGAGGCAACGCCCAGCAGCAGCCCGCAACAAATGACGATCCATAGCTTCCGCATAGCTTCTCCTTAGCCCTGAAGTGGACGCACATTGTACGGCAGGAAAGTGGGAGCGGCCCAGTGCCACTCTGTTTCAGAAGGCCGAAGAGCCACCTTCAAAGAGCTTCCACAGGCGATCGCGGGTAACGCGGTACAACTGGTAGGTGTGGCGGCGGTCGCCGATGGCGCGGAAAAGCAGTTCGCCGACGCCGTTGCCATCGCTATCAACAGCATCGACCAGGGCCAGGCGAGGGAGAGAATCGAGGTGGGTGGAATCTGTGACCGAAGCAAAAATGCGTTGCGGCTGGCCGCCAAGATCGGTGCGGGCGACAACCGTCACATAGAACGCTGGCGTGGAAGCCGCTGTGCCGTGGCCTGTGGCGGCGCGTGTCACGCCGGGCACACGGGCGGTGAACACCAGTTCGGGCTCGTTGTCATAGCTGAGATCGAAAGCGCGAATCTGAAATTCGTCAAATGTGCCCGCAGGAGCAGCCTTGAGCCCGGGAGTGGTCCTTGCGTAACGCACAACCTCAGCGGACGCCAGCGCGGCCATGGACTGTGGGAGCCGCTTCTGCTCCTCGGCGTTCCACTGGAATTCGTACGGGCGCGGCTCCTCGCCGTTGGCGTCGGAGATGGCGACCAGGAACTCGTAAGTCTTCTCTGCGTCCGCCGGAGTGAGCAACCGAATCTCCGGCTGCTCTGGCTTCTCGCTCGCTGGTCCGGCGCGCTTCAAAACGGGGCGATCAGGATCTTCCGGCTGAACCGGAACAGCAATCTTTGTCTGTGTGTCGCGAGCGTTGCCGCCCCGGCGCAGGATGGGAGGCTCATCGGCATCGGTCGAAGGGGGCGCCGGGGACGCATCTGGAGGCTGGTCGCTCGCGGCCTTCCGCGGCTCCCATTTGCCGTTGGCAACCCACTGCCGTTCGACGCTCGTCGCCTGCTCGACGGTGAAGAAGCCTGCCGACTTGCCGTTGCGCTCGGCTTCGTACACGGTTCCCGGCTCCAGCGCCATGGGCCGCGGGGTAGCTCGGTAAAGCGCTGCGTCAAAATACTTGCCTTTGTCTAGAATCGTTACTGGAACAAGCCGAGGCTGGGATTTGCCGTCGCGGGGCAGGGCGAGCACGGCCAGCGCGCGGGGCGCACGCTCTTTTTTGCGCGATTGAGCTGCGGCTAGCGAGAGCAACGCCGCGACCGTGGCCATCAGGATGACGCCCCACGCTGCTTTGCGGTATAAGTGCGCCATGGAGATCAAGGAAAAAGCACCTGATTTTGTCCTTCCAGACGAGACCGGGAAGAAAGCCTCGCTCAAAGATTATCGCGGCAAGCACGTGGTTGTGTACTTCTTCCCCAAGGCGGACACGCCCGGCTGAACTATAGAAGCGTGCGGGTTCCGCGACGCGTACAAGCAGATCCAGAAGGCCGGGGCAGTGGTGCTGGGTATTTCCGCCGATCCTCCGGAGAAGCAGAAGAAATTCAAAGAAAAGTACGACCTGCCCTTCACCCTGCTGGCTGACACCGATAAGAAGGTCGCCAAAGCCTTCGACGTTATCAAGGAAAAGAACATGTATGGGAGGAAGGTGATGGGGATCGAGCGGACCACTTTCATCATCAACCCCGAAGGGCGCATCGCCCACGTCTTCCCCAAGGTGAAGGCCGAGGGCCACGCCGAAGAGGTGCTGGCGCGGCTGAGGTCGTAATCTCCGTGCCTGTCGCAGCGCTGACCGAAACAAAACGAAGCGAGAGATTTTCCCTTGGCAAGCGTCAGCCGCTTGCGCCCGAATTCTTCAACCGCGATCCGCGGGAGGTGGCGCGTGAGTTGTTGGGCAAAGTTCTGGTGCGACGCGAGGGCCGCAAGCTGATGGCTGGCCGCGTGGTCGAGACCGAGGCTTACCTGGGCGCCAATGACGCCGCTGCCCATGCCGCTTCGGGCCGCACTGCACGAAACCAAGTCCTGTTCGGCCCGCCCGGTCACGCTTACGTGTATTTCATCTACGGAAATCATTACTGCCTGAACGTTTCCTGCATGCCTAAAGAAGAGGCCGGATGCGTGCTGTTTCGCGCCCTGGAGCCGCTGGCTGGTTTTGACGAGATGGCGCGACGACGCGGTATCCCTGCGGAGAGCGTCCGCCGTTCGGAGACATCGTTGCGAATGCTGACCAGCGGGCCCGGGCGGCTGTGCGAAGCTCTGGGCATAACCCGCTCGCTCGACAACGGCGTGAGCATGACCTCGCGTGGCTCGAGGTTGTGGATTGGGGATGACGGTTACAGGCCCAAAGAGATCGCGACGACAACACGCACCGGGATCACCAAGGATGCGCATCATCCGCTGCGATATCTGATTGCGGGGAATCCGTTCGTCTCGGGAGCGCGGATCGAGAACTGCAGATCCCTCGCTACGCTTGGGGTGTCAGGCTCGCACTAGGTGGTAGTCGGGCCGCGAGCTACCCCTGTGCCGTGCAGCACGATGTTATCGATCAGGCGAGTCGAGCCTACGAAGGCCGCCACAGACACGAGCGCGCCCCGTGAAATATCGCTTACTGGATCGAGCGTCTCCTGGTCCACGATCTCGAAGTAATCCAGTCGCACGGCGGGTTCTTCGGCCAGCACTCCACGGGCGGCGGCGATGAGCGCTCCGGCACGCTGCTCGCCCTTATCCGCCAGCATCTGCACGCGCATGAGAGCGCGGTAGAGTACGGAGGCTGACTTGCGCTCCGCAGGCGAAAGATAGCGGTTGCGCGAACTCATGGCCAAGCCATCGCTTTCGCGGACGATGGGGCAGACAACGATCTCCACGTCGAAACCCAGGTCGCGCACCATCCGGCGGATGATCACGGCCTGGGCCGCATCCTTCTGGCCGAAGAAGGCGATATCAGGCTCGACGATGTTGAACAGCTTTGCGACCACGGTGGTGACGCCTCGGAAATGTCCGGGACGCGAGCGGCCACAGAGCTTGTCGCTGAGGCCTTCGACAGTGACAAACGTGCTCGCGCCCGGCGGGTACATTTCTTGTTCGCTGGGGGCGAAAATGATGTCCACACGCTCAGCTTCGAGCAGTTCAAGGTCGCGGTCGAAGGTGCGTGGATACTTGCTGAAGTCTTCCGTCGGTCCGAACTGGGCGGGATTGACAAAGATGGAAACGGCGACAGCGTCGCAGTGCTGGCGGGCAGCGCGGACGAGCGAGAGGTGGCCGTCGTGCAGCGCGCCCATGGTGGGTACCAGCCCCAGGCAGCGGCCGTCGGCTCGTGCAGCGCGGCTGGCCGCGCGCATTTCGTCAACCGTCTTGCAGATTTTCACGCTACCGGTTAACGACCCGCTTCCGCGCCAGAATGCCCTCCAGCGCCGATTGCACGTCCTTGGGCAGATGGTAGGACTCGGCATCCGAGGGATATGAGCCTGACTCCACGTCTGCCTTGAACTGGCGCACGGCGCCAGACATGAGCGCGGCGGCATCGCCGTACTGGCGCACGAACTTGGCGGGCGGCGAGAAGGTGAGGTTAAGGATGTCATGTAGCACCAGCACCTGGCCATCGCAGTCCGGGCCGGCGCCGATACCGATGGTGGGCGTGTGCACCTCGGCGGTGATCATCGCCGCCACCTCGCGCGGGATGCCTTCCAAGTACATGCCGGAAACGCCAGCGCGGTCAAGCGCCACAGCATCGCGCATGAGCTGCTCGATAGCGGAAAGCGTCTTGCCCTGGACCTTGTAGCCGCCCATCAGGTTCACTGATTGCGGCGTCAGTCCGATGTGGCCGAAGACCGGGATCTCGGCATCCAGCAGGCGCTGAATCAGGGCAACGCGCTTGTCGCCGCCCTCGATCTTAACGGCTTCCGCGCCCCCTTCCTTGACGAAGCGGGCAGCATTGCCGACGCCTTCCTTCTCGTCCACGTGGTAGGACGCGAAGGGCATGTCGGCCACCAACAGACCGCGCTTGACGCCGCGACGCACAGCGCGCACGTGGTGCAACATCTCGTCCACGGTGACCGGCAACGTGTTGTCGTAGCCCAGCATGACCATGGCAAGGGAGTCGCCTACCAGGATGACGTCTATGCCGGCTTCGTCAACCAGACGGGCGCTCGCGTAGTCATAGGCGGTCAGCGAGGTAATGGGCTCGTGGCGCTGTTTCTTTTCCTGAAGAGTTGCAGTGGTGATCTTGTGGCGGGAATCGCCAGGAAAGGTGAGGCTCACGCTGTCCTCCAGTGCCGCTCCGCCTCGGCGGATGCAGTCTGTGCGGCTATTAGGATGCTACGGCGGGCAGGCTGGAGGCAAGGAAAAACGCCCAATTGTTGTCATGCTGAGCGAAGCGAAGCATCCCTACGCCCTCAACAATTTCCGGGAGTAGGGGTCCTTCGCTACGCTCAGGACGACAACCACGCGCTCGGCGAGCTCGACGGTGAAATCGCCTCTAAGCGCTAGCGGCGTCCGCCCCCAGGGGCAGGAAGTACTGTGTGCCCTTGATGGGCTCGGTCAGGCGGCGCAGCAGCTCCTGGAGATCCTCGTGGCGCTCGACGAAGTCGATCTCCGACGTGTTGACCACCAGTAGGTCCGACGCCGTGTAGTGGAAGAAGAAGTGCTCGTATGCCTTGACCACTTCCTCGATGTAGTCCTCATGGATGGCAGCCTCGCCCGGGGCGCGCTTCTTCTTCAGCCGCTTCTTCAGCACCTCGGGCGTCGCTTGCAAATAGATTACGAGGTCGGGCGTGGGCAACTGCTCGCGGAAGAAGTCGTAGTACCGGTTGTAGACGCCAAGTTCGGTATCCCCCAGGTTGATGCAGGCGAAGAGCTTGTCCTTCTCGAAGATGTAATCGGCCACGATGGTCTTGCGCGAGTGCGGCCCCACGTCCACAGCCCGCAGCTGCTCGAAGCGCTGGATCAGGAACGCCAGCTGCGTTTGAAAGGCGGCGCCGGCATCGCCATCGTAAAAGGCTCTGAGAAAGGGATTGTCTTCCGGCTCCTGCAGGCGCTGGGCGTGTAGCCGGTCGGCAATGATCTGGGCCAGGGTGGTCTTGCCAACTCGAATCGGGCCCTCGATTGCGATGTAGCGGGGGAGCTCAAAGAAATTTGCCATGGTCAGGGTCGGATATTCGGAGCATATCTCGCCTTCGAGGATGGCGCAATTGTGGGAAAAGTAAACTGGAGAAAAGCGTCGTTGGCCTTCGGTCGTCGGTCGTTGGCTAAAGCTTGAAGCGGCTTGGCGGCGGTAGAATCCCACCCATGTTCGGCTGGGTTCTGGGCGGTGCGGCGGCAGTCGTCTATGCGGGATACGCTTCCATGGCGCCGCGCTCGCAGCTCTACGGGCGGACCTTCGTGTGCGCCACGCCGGGCTCGCGGCAGATTGCGCTCACCTTCGATGACGGCCCCAACGATCCCTATACTCTGCAGTTGCTCGAGGTGCTCGCACGTCATCAGGTCAGGGCGACTTTCTTCATGATCGGCCGCTTCGCTGCGCAGCGGCCGGAGATTGCGCGCGAAGTGGCCGCTGCCGGCCACGCCATCGGCAACCACACGTTCAGCCATCCCAACCTGATCTTCTGCTCGCCCGCGCGGGTGCGAGAAGAACTGAACCACTGTCGGAAGGCATTGGAGGATGCTGTCGGCAAGCACTCCAACCTGTTTCGCCCTCCTTACGGTGGGCGCTTGCCCCATGTGCTGCGGGCGGCGCGTGGGCTAGGAATGCAGCCGGTGATGTGGAGCGTCAGTTCCAGGGACTGGCGGCTGGCCAGCGCCGAGGCCATCGAGCGCCAGGTTATGCGCAATATGCGAGGCGGCGATGTGGTGCTGATGCACGATGGCGCGCCGCAAACGATGGGGGTGGATCGAAAAGACAGCGTGAGCGCGGCGGACAGGATCATCCGTCGTTACAAAGGCGAGGGATTTGCGTTCCTGCCAGTCGCCAGTCTTCAGTCTTCAGTCGCCAGTCGCCAACCGCCAGCTAGATCCGTGTCCTAGGCTTTCACTGCCCGAAAGGCCTTGCGCGCTGCCTCCACCGTCAGCCCCACGTCCTCTTCAGTGTGGGCCGCGCTCAGAAATGCGGCCTCGAACTGCGATGGAGGCAGGTAGATACCATCTTCCAGCATGGCGCGGTGGACCTTGCCGAAGGCGGCCGTGTCTGACTTCGCCGCAGAATTCCAATCCGTCACCGGCTCCGAGGTGAAGAACAAGGTGAACATGGAGCCGACACGGTTGACTGTGAGAGCCACACCCGCTTCGTGCGCGGCGTCGCGCACCATCTCGACCAGCATGGCTGCCCGCCGCTCGAGTTGGCCGTAGATCTCGTGATGGTCGTGGAGGTGGCGCACGGTCGCCAAGCCGGCGGCCATGGCCAGGGGATTTCCCGACAGCGTGCCCGCCTGATAGACGGGGCCGAGGGGCGCGACTTGGTCCATGAAATCGGCTGGGCCGCCGTAGGCGCCTACGGGCAGACCACCGCCGATGATCTTGCCCAGCGTGGTCAGGTCGGGGCGGGTGCCGTAGAGTTCCTGCGCGCCGCCGAAGGCCACGCGAAAGCCGGTCATGACCTCGTCGAAGATCAGCAGGGTGTCGTCGCGCGAGGTTAGATAGCGCAGGCCGTCAAGGAATTGCGCCACCGGCGGGACGCATCCCATGTTGCCCACTACCGGCTCCACGATCACGCACGCGATCTCGCGCTTGAATTTCTTGAAAGCCGCGTCCACGGCATTGACGTCATTGTAGGGAAGGGCCAGGGTGAACTGCACGAACTCTTCCGGTACGCCGGCTGACCCGGGAATGCCCAGCGTGGCCACGCCCGAGCCGGCCTTCACCAGCAGGGCGTCGTTGTGGCCGTGGTAGCAGCCCTCGAACTTGACAATGTACCTGCGTCCGGTCGCGGCGCGCGCCAGGCGGATGGCGGACATGGTGGCTTCGGTACCGGAATTGACGAAGCGCAGTTTTTCGATCGAGGGAAAGGCCTCGATCACGGCCTCGGCAAGTTCCGCCTCGGCGGGCGTGGAGGCGCCAAAGCTGGAGCCTTGTTCGTTGGCGCGGGCAATGGCGGCGACCACATCTGGGTGGGCGTGCCCGAGAATGAGCGGACCCCAGGAGCCGACGTAGTCGATGTACTGGTTGCCGTCGGCGTCCCAGAGGCGGGAGCCCTTGCCGCGCACAATGAATGGCGGATCGCCACCCACGGCACGGAAGGCGCGCACGGGCGAGTTCACGCCGCCAGGAATCACTTTTTCTGCGCGTTGCTGGAGTTCGCGAGAGCAGTCGAGTTTGCGCGGCATAGCTGCTGTGGGAAACCCACTATAGCAGCCGCGCCACGCCTTATACTTGCGGCATGCAGGCCCAGTCCAAGGCCGAGGCGCTGGCGCGCGGCCGCGCCATAAACATCCGTAACCGGATCACGGCAATAATTTGCGGATGTGTACCGGCGGCCCTGCTGGCATGGCAGAGCCGCCCTACAGTTGGCATGTGGCTGGCAGGGCTGGTAGCGGGACTAGTGTGGGCAAACGGCTTCGAATATGCCTTCCATCGCTGGCTTCTGCATCTGCCGGATAGTTACACCGGCAAAGGGCACCTGCTGCACCACGCGTCCCTTGGTCTGGCGGAGGAGCCCTTGTACGTCAATCTCGGCGGGCGACCATTGTGGATTGTGGCCATGTTCGTCAGCAATGGAATTCCAGTCGTGGCGGCCGACTACGCGCTGGGTTGGGGTGTTGCTCCGGGCATGCTAGTGATGTTTTCGGTCTACTTTGTTGCCACCGAGGAGATCCACTGGCGCTTTCACCTGGGCGGCTGGCTGCCTCGATGGCTGCAGCCGGCCCGCGAACGGCACTTCGTCCACCACGAACGTCCCGACGGCAGCTTCAACATCTTCCTGCCGGTTTTTGACCGCCTCGTCGGGAGCGCCAAGGACACGCGGCTGCTAAAATAAAAGCTTCATGGTCCTGCCGTTCGTCCGCGAACTCTTCGCGGGCGTGGAAAAGCTATCCGGCCTGGCGCGTGCGGCTACCCACCTAAAGACCGGCACGGGGCGGATAAGTGTCTCTGGCCTGACTCCTACAGCCAAAGCTCTCTACTTGGCACTGCTACAGCGGGCGGCGGGCAAGCCACTTATCGTCATCGTGGCTGACAACCGCGCGGCCGAAGAGATGTTGCCGGTAGTGCAGGCCTTCGGCGACTTGACCGGGGCTATGTCGCCGCAGGCGGTGGTTGCACTCCCCTGCTATGACGTCCTGCCGTTCGAGAACCTCTCTCCCCATCCAGAGATCCAGGAGCAACGGGCGATCGTCCTTTGGAAGATCGCCAGTGGCGCGGCATCCATCGTCATTGCTCCTGTGTGCTCGGCGTTAATGCGCCTGCGCTCCCCGGAGTTCTACGCCGAACTGGCCCAGGTGGTGCGTCGCGGCGAGGCTATCCAAATCGAGCCGCTGTTCGAGCATCTGAACCGGGTCGGCTACGTGTCGGTTGATATCGTCGAAATGCCTGGCCAGTACGCGCTTCGCGGGGGAATCCTGGATGTGTATTCGCCGGAGGCTGAGCGGCCAGTGCGCATCGAGTTCTTCGGGGACGATGTAGAGTCGATCCGCAGATTCGATCCCGCCACGCAGCGGTCGTCGAGTCCCATGGAGGAGGCCATCTTGCTGCCGCTGACCGAAACCCCGGTCACCGAGGAGCTGCTCGGAGCCATCCACGCGCGGCTCTCAGGGCAGCGCATCGCCGGTGCTGAGGGTGCCGCGGAGAAAGCGGTGCTGGCAGCGGGCGTTTCCGTTTTCCCTGGGTGGGAGTTCTATGCTCCGCTTGCTGGGAATGAGACGACGATTTTCGACCAGATGTTCCGGCCGACGGTCATGGTGGATGAACCGGCGGCCATCCAGCGCGAGCTTGAACAATGGTGGACCAGGGTAGAAGAAGCACACGAGCGCAGCGGGATCGGCAACCTGGTCCGACCCGCTGACCTCTATCTCGCGCCCGAAAACTGGCAAAGCATGCTCGGTCGGCAGGCCGGCGGAGCCCTGGAACATTTGGGGATAGAGGGCGGCGGCGAACACTTACTACACTTGTCGTTTTCATCCCAACCTACCACCTGCTTCCACGGTTCCATGCCGGGCATGGTCGAGGAGGTACGGAAGCTCGCCGCAGAGGGCAAACGGACCGTCTTCGCCGTGCCCAATACGGGGGAGGTTGAGCGGTTAGCTGACATCTTCACCGAGTACGGCGTGCCGTTCCGCCTGGGCAGTCGTGCTGCCACCCTAGCCGGCGAGAGCTATCTGGATGAAGCCGCCTACTTCGCCGAAGCCATAACTACTACGTTAGTAGTAAAAGCAGATGTCCCTGAGGGCGCCGCCTTCCCCGAGGCAAACCTGGTGGTCTTTGGCGCTCGCGATCTCTTCGATGAATCCGACCTCGTCGTCACCCGGCCATTGCGGTCGAAGTCCAAGGTCTCCGCCTTCATGTCCGACTTCCGCGACCTGCAGGTGGGGGACTACGTGGTGCACGTGGAGCACGGCATCGGGCAGTACTGCGGACTGAAGGAGATCACCCAGGGAGAGGGCAGCGGCGAGTTCATGCTGCTGGAGTATGCTGAGGGCGCCAAGCTGTACGTCCCGCTTACCCGGCTCGATCTGGTGCAGAAGTACCGCTCGGCCGAGGGCGCCAAGCCCGCGCTGAGCCGGCTAGGCACGGCCGCGTGGGCCAAGACAAAAGCGCGGGTCAAGAGGGCCATGCAGGACATGGCCGAGGAGCTGCTGAAGCTCTATGCCGAGCGCAGGCTGGCGCAGGGGTTCGCGTTTTCGCGCGATAGCGAGTGGCAGCGCGAGGTCGAGGGAGCCTTCGAACATCAGGAGACGGAAGACCAGGTCGAGGCCATCGCCGACATCAAGCGCGACATGGAGTCCAGCCAGCCTATGGACCGCCTGCTGGTAGGCGATGTGGGCTACGGCAAAACCGAAGTCGCCATGCGCGCCGCCTTCAAGGCAGTCAACGATAACAAGCAAGTGGCGGTACTGGCGCCTACCACTGTCCTCGTTTTTCAGCACTTCGAGACCTTCAAGCAACGCTTCGCTGCCTTCCCCATCGCCATCGAGATGCTCAGCCGCTTCCGTACCACCAAACAGCAGAAAGAAATCGCGCAGAAGGTTGAAGCTGGCAAAGTGGACATTCTCATCGGCACGCACCGCTTGCTGTCCAAGGACATCAAGTTCGCCGACTTGGGCCTGGTTGTCGTGGATGAAGAGCAACGCTTCGGAGTGCGACACAAGGAACGGCTGAAGCGACTCAAAAAAGAAGTGGACGTGCTGACCATGTCGGCCACTCCCATTCCGCGAACCCTGCACATGTCGCTCACCGGGCTGCGCGATATGAGCGTCATCGAAACGCCGCCCAAGGACCGTATCGCCATCCAGACAGTGGTCGCCGCATTCGACGAGAAGCTGATCAAGTCAGCAATCGGCAAAGAACTGGAGCGTGGGGGACAGACTTACTTCGTGCACAACCGGGTAGAGAGCATTTACGAGATCGCAGCCAAGATCCAGGAGCTGGTGCCCAGGGCGCGGGTGATCGTAGGGCACGGACAGATGTCTGAGGCGGAGCTGGAGAAGGTGATGTTGAAATTTATCCGGCATGAAGCCGACGTGCTGGTCTCGACCACCATCATTGAGAACGGGTTGGACATTCCGCTGTGCAACACCATCCTCGTGAATCGCGCTGATCGCCACGGGCTCAGCGAGCTTTACCAGTTGCGCGGGCGGGTGGGGCGCTCCAATCGGCGCGCCTACGCCTACCTGCTGGTCCCGCCCGACGCCGAACTCACGCCTCTGGCACGGCGGCGGCTGGCCGCGCTCAAGGAATTCTCTGACCTGGGCGCAGGATTCAAGATCGCGGCGCTGGATCTGGAGCTGCGCGGCGCCGGCAACCTCCTTGGCGGGCAGCAAAGCGGCCACATCAATGCCGTAGGGTTTGAGCTCTATACGTCGATGCTGGACCGCACGGTGCGCGAAATCAAGGGCGAGGCTGCACCGGAGGAGGTGAGCACCCAGCTCAACCTCGGCATCGACATCCGCATCCCCGCCGACTATGTCCCCGAGGAAAACCAGCGGCTGCGCATGTACAAGCGTATCGCCGCGGTGGATAGCGAGGCACAGTTGCAGGATGTGCAGGAAGAATTGGAAGACCGCTACGGCCAGCCTCCCCTAGCGGTACAAAGCCTGATCGCCTACGCTCGCCTGCGGCTGCTATGTCAACGCGTGGGCGTGACCAATATCGAACGCCGGCGGGAACAAATCAGTATCCGCTTCAGCGAGCGCGCCGCCATCGAGCCGGACAAGCTGGCGCGCTTTGTGGCCGCGCAGGCGGGGGCGCAGTTCTCGCCCAGCGGCATCCTAAAGTTCTCAATGAAAGCCACGCAGCCTAATGACATTCTGCGAGGCTTGCGCGAACTGCTGGAAGAATTGGCGATCGAAGAAAAAACGGTCTCCACTTTGTAGATTTCGGGATTTCGCCTTACGCGTGGTACCTTTTCACGTTTGCCGAGGTGGCGATGAAAGCTGCTCTGCGCGCGTGCGCTGTCCTGACAATCCTGCTGGTCTTCCCTTTTGATGAAACCGCCGTCGCTCAAGCTAAGGAAACATCGCTAGGAATCAGACGGCCAGCCGCAGCGGGTACGGCCTGGAACCAGCTCGTGGATGAGTTTTTCGACCGCTGTTACTTTCCCTTTCACCCCACGGAGGGGACGGCTGCCGGGCTTCATCAGTACGATGCCCAACTTGAGGACTATTCGCGGGAAGCCATTGAGAGGGAGATCGCATCGCTAGGGCAATGCCGCAAACGCCTGCAATCATTTGCCCCGCCGGAACCGGCTACGGTCGCCGTCGAGGTCGTGGTTGACCACACCGGTCGCACCCGAGAAACCAAGGTAATCCGCTCTCCTAGCAGGGAGCTCACAGAAGCGGCGAAACGCACCGTTACCGAGTGGCGTTTCGAGCCATCAAGAAAGGACGGCAAGCCGATCCCCGTCAAGGTGCTGATCGAGGTCCCCGTTGACCTCAAAGCCGACCGGCAGATGCTGCTCGACAATATCGACGCCTCGCTGCTGGAGCTGGAAATCATCCGCATGTGGGAGCGCGATCCAGACCGGTACTCTGGCGGGATCAGCAACAGCGTATTTGTGATCATCAGCCGCAAGTTCGCCCCGCCCGCCGTGCGCCTGCGCTCCGTAACCGCGCGCGAACGAAAGATGCCGCAGGTTTTCGAGGCGGCGCGCGCCAATCTTAAAGACGTTCCGCGGATCTACACCGAGATTGCGCTGGTTCAATTGCCGGGCATTGTCAGCTTTTTCCAGTCGGACGTGCCGACGGCCTTCAAGGAAGTAAAAGAGGCGAAGCTGCTGGCCGAGTTCAAGCAAACCAACCAGGCGGTCATCGACGCACTGAAGTCCTACCAGAAATGGCTGCAGGAAGATCTACTGGCGCGCTCCAAGGGCGACTTCCGCATTGGCGCGGAGAGCTACCGCAAGAAGTTGCTTTATGAGGAGATGGTTGATACGCCGCTCGATGAGCTGCTGAAGATCGGCTACGCCGACCTGCGACGCAATCAGCAGCGGTTCAAGGAAGTGGCGGCGAAGATTGATCCCAGTAAGACGTCGCAACAGCTCTGGGAGGAGCTGGAGAAAGACCACCCGGCGCCCGGCAAGCTGCTACAGTCATTTCGCGACGTGCTGGGTGGCCTGCGGGAGTTCATCGAGAAGAAGAAGATCGTCACTATCCCCTCGCCGGTACCGCCTCTGCTCGAGGAAACACCCCCGTTTATGCGCGCGCTTACCTTTGCTTCCATGGATACGCCAGGACCCTATGAGACTTCGGCTACGGAGGCATTTTTCAACGTGACTCTGCCTGAGGCTGACTGGCCGGAGCAGCGCACGCGCGAGCACATGGCCGGGTTCAACGCTGCCACCATAATCAGCACGGCAATCCACGAGGCGTATCCCGGGCACTACACGCAGTTCCTTTGGGTGCAGCGGGCGCCGTCCAAGGTACGTAAGCTATTGGGCTCCGGAACCAACTCCGAGGGCTGGGCGCACTATTGCGAGCAGATGATGCTGGATGAAGGCTATGGCAAAGGGCCCGCCGGCCAGGAAACGCCGGAATTCCTGAAGCTGCGCTTGGGCCAGCTTCAGGACGCTCTGCTGCGTAACGCCCGCTACATCGTTGGGATGGAGATGCACACTGGCAAGATGAGCTACGAGCAGGGCATCGATTTCTTCATCAAGGAAGGCTATCAGACACGCGCCAATGCCCTGCGCGAGACCATGCGCGGCACCGCGGATCCGACCTACCTGATGTACACCCTGGGCAAGCTGCAGATCCTGAAATTGCGTGACGATTACAAGAAGCTGCAGGGCGAAAAGTTCACCTTGCAGGAGTTTCACGACAAGTTCCTGCAGCAGGGGTTTCCGCCCATCAAGATCGTACGCAAAGCCATGCTGGGAGAAGAGTCGCCGGTGCTGTGATGCGCGCAGTGCGTCTTCGGTCGTCGGCCTTTGGTCGTCGGCAATGAAAGAGGCGATGCCAATCGCTGAGTGCTGTTGATGAAGATGAAGGTCCGCAAAGCCGTCTTTCCCGCGGCGGGCTTGGGTACGCGCTTCCTACCGGCCACCAAGGCGCAGCCCAAGGAAATGCTGCCGTTGGTGGACAAGCCCGTCATCCAGTATGGGGTGGAGGAAGCGCTGGCCGCCGGTTGCGACCAGATCATCATTATCACTGGCCGCGGGAAAACCGCCATCGAGGACCACTTCGATGTCAGCTACGAGCTGGAAAAGATGTTGGAGGAGAAGGGCAAGCACGAGTTGCTGGCGGTGGTCCGTCAGATCTCGGACATGATCCACGTGGCCTACGTGCGCCAGAAAGAAGCTCTCGGCCTGGGCCACGCTGTGCTGATGGCGCGTGAGTTGGTGGGCGGGGAGCCCTTTGCGGTCCTTCTGGCCGATGACGTCATCGACGCCCCGGTGCCCTGCCTCAAGCAGATGATGGATGTCTTCGATGAAGTGCAGTCCTCGGTGATTGCTACACAAGTAGTAGAAGGCCCGGCGATCTCCGCTTATGGCGTGCTGCAGTGTAAGCCGGTGGAGGGAAACTTCTCCGGCAAGCTGTTCGAGATCACTAACCTGGTGGAAAAGCCGAAGCAGGAGGAGGCCCCCTCCAACTTGGCAGTCATCGGCCGCTACATCCTGACTCCCTCCATCTTCGACACGCTGGAGCGAACTCCCCTGGGCACGGGAGGCGAACTGCAACTCACCGACGGCCTCCGGCTCCTGTTGGAAAAAGAAAAGATGTACGGCTACGTATTTGACGGCAAGCGGCACGATACCGGTGACAAGCTCGGCTTCCTGAAAGCCACTGTGGAGTTCGCCCTCAAGCGCCCGGACCTGGGCAACGACTTGCGCCAATGGCTGAAACAACTACAGTTGTAGTACACGCGAGACCGGGCCGACCATTGCAAGTCCGCTTATGCGTTGGCTTGTGATCTAGATCAGCGCGTCCGTAAAGATAACGTCGTGCGGCCAGTCCTGCGGGTAGCCATGCTGGCGCAGCACGGTGGCGATCTGCGCCCAGTGCCGGACACCGTGGACCACGGCGTGGGTCATTAGCTTGCGCGGGCTGGCAATGAAGCTTCCCAGGGTGGCGCTCTGGAACTGTCGCGGGCGGGCAAGCTGCTCTTCGCTGATTTGGCCCAGAAACTGGCGAAGCTTGGAGCGGGCTCCGCTGCCCATGCCGAACAGCGATTCAATGGATGTGGCATCGATTCTAGCGTCTGCCGTCATGGGATGGCCCAACAGACGCTCCGCGGTGCGGGAGGCCACGCCGAAGATGTGGCACACGAGGTCGCGAACCGTGGCGGCCTCGGCGATATCTACACGCACCTCAAGGGCCTCGGGATTGCGCTGAAACCACTCTTCCCAGCGGCGCTCCTCGGCCTCAATGTAGGCAAGCAGCTCGGTGAAGCTGATGGCCGGTTCGGCATCCATGGCAGGCCTACCTGGATTGCTTCAGCTTCTTAGATTTCTCCTCCACGCTGGTGGCTAGTTTTTCTTTGTGCGCGGCAAGTTTCCTGGCAATGGTCGTATCGCTTAGGGCCAGGATTTGCGCGGCGAGGACCCCTGCGTTGGTCGCGCCCGCCCTGCCTACTGCGACCGTGGCCACGGGAATGCCGGCCGGCATCTGCACGGTGGAGAGCAGAGAGTCGAGCCCCTGCAGGGAAGAAGATGGAATGGGCACGCCGATGACCGGCAACGTGGTTTCCGCGGCGATGACCCCGGCAAGGTGAGCGGCGCCGCCGGCTCCGGCAATGATCACGCGGATGCCGCGCCCGGCTGCCTCGCGCGCGAATTTTCCGGTGCGCGCCGGGGAGCGGTGCGCCGAGGTGATATCCATGTCATAGGGAATACCGAAACCATCCAGGACCCTGGCGGCCTCGCGCATGATCTCCAGATCGGAATCCGAGCCCATCACGATGGAGACCAGCGGTTTCTTGTTCATCCTTTGCTCTTTAGGTCGCTGACTGAGTCTTCAGCGCGCGCGCGGCAATGTCCTTGCGGTAGTGCATGCCTTCAAAGTTGATCTTGCCCGCTGCCTCGTAGGCCCGGGCCACCGCGGTTTCGAGGTCGGGGCCACGGGCGGTGA
>DASYTX010000308.1:0-4537 GCA_036001865.1 Terriglobales bacterium | reverse complement strand
TTGAGTTGCAGCCCGCCCTTCTCCTGCCGACCGTTCTTATCGATCTGGTGCAGCACAACGCTGGCATTACGCACCGGCTTGCCGTTGTAGTCTCGGAGCACCACAAACTTCACGGTGGCGTAACTGTCGCCGGCGCACGCAGCCACCGCCAGCAAGGCGACCAGTGCCAGCACAAGTAAGCTCTTCCGCATGGCTCCTTATTCTAAGCAGCCGCCGCCGGCATGTCACTGGGTCTGGGATTGTTCGGAAGGCGCATCCGCCGGGCGATCGCGCCGGCGCAGCGTAGGTCGCGGCCCTTTGCCTTCATCGATCTGGTAGCGATTCATTACCGCCCGCAACCGCGCCTTGACTTCCTCGAACTCGCTGGTGGTGACTACATACTCCTCGCGCCCTGGAAGGTAGAGCGCGATCTGCTCCTGCGCCCGCTTGATGCGGTCGCCGTTCATGGGATGGGACATGAACGCGCGGGCAATGAAGTTGCCCTTCTTTTTCTTCTCTGCGCCCAGACGCTCGAAGAACTCGACAAACGCCGCCGGATCATATCCCGCCGCATACTCGTACTGCAGCCCGAGCAGGTCGGCCTCGCGCTCGGCATTACGGCTGAACTTCAGGAACGACATGGGCACCGCCAGCCCCGCCACCTGACGCACCGCATACGCCGCCGCGCCGCCCGCAAAGATCAGCGGGATCGACGCCAGGTTCCAAATCTGTGCCCGGGTGGCATTCCTGGTGGCGTGCCGCGCGGCCACATGCGCCACTTCATGCGCCATTACCGCCGCCAGCTCCGCCTCCGTCTCCGCCGCCAGAATCAGCCCGCTGTTGACGTAGAAGAACCCGCCCGGCAGCGCGAACGCGTTCACTTCACCGTTGTCGAGTACCTTGATGGTGAAGGGCACGCGCGCATCCGAGTTGCGCACAATGAGCTGCCCGAGCCGGTTGACGTACTCGGTGACTACTGGATCGCCGATCAGTTGCGCGCTGCGCTCCACTTCTTCGGCCAGCGCCCGCCCCAGGTTCTGCTCTTTCTCTAGCGAGTAAAAGTTCAGCCCCCCGCCGATGCCCCGCGACCCGATCCGCGAGATCTCATACTTGTCCGCCAGCTTTTTCGCTCGTTTTTCGACGTTCTGCTCGGACTCCTCTGCTGGCGGCAGCACCTGTGCGTCAGCAAACTGCGGCAGCTTGCTGAGGGGGATCTGGAGCTGCTGGTCTGGTGTGTCCGCCTGCGCGAACAGCGTCGCTGGCACGGCAAACACGATGACCAGCACGCAGACGAACAAAGGACGACAAATGCCCCGTGCTCGCCAGACGTACCGCACCCTTCTCTCCATAACGTCGCAACCGGCTTCTCGATTAGACCGGAAAGTCAGCATCGCTGTTGCCTGTTCTCCTGTGCCCAACCGCCGCCCACCTCGCTCCGCCCTGCCGTCTACTTCCGATGCCTGCGCCTTGCTGTCACGGGCCCCTCTTGACAGTCCCAGAGCTTTGCCTTAGACTTAGCACTCGATGGCATAGACTGCTAGCAAGCAGCCAAGGTATCTTCTAAGTAGCTGTTCAACATCAACTTACAGACGATCTCGAAAGGAGTAGGACAAATGGCAGCAAAGCTAACTCCCCTGCACGATCGCGTCTTGATTCGTCGCATCGAGGAGCAAGAGTCAGTCCGCGGAGGCATCATCATCCCCGACACGGCCAAGGAAAAGCCGCAGGAGGGCGAGGTGATTTCCGTCGGTAAAGGCAAGATCAACGAAGAGGGCAAGGTGCGCCCCCTGGATGTCAAGCCGGGCGACCGCATTCTGTTCGGCAAGTACGCCGGCACCGAGATCAAGCTCGACGGCGAGGAGTTCCTCATCATGCGCGAGGAAGAGGTGCTGGGCATCCTGACGGGCGCCAGCCGGCCCGCCGAGCGCGAGAAGGCAGCAGCGCGGCGATAGGAAGGCAGCTCGTAGCTATTAGCTCTTAGCTGTTAGCCAAAGGCCGAAAGCCAAGAGCCGAGATTCAACAAACGACATTTGCAATCGAGGAGAGACAAGCAATGCCAAAGCAGATCGTAACTGGAGAGGAGTCGCGCCAAGCGATCCTCCGCGGCGTCAACGTACTGGCTGACGCCGTCAAGGTCACGCTGGGCCCCAAGGGGCGCAACGTGGTCATTGAGAAGAAATTCGGTTCGCCGACCATTACCAAGGACGGCGTAACCGTCGCCAAGGAAATTGAACTCAAGGACCCACTGGAGAACATGGGAGCGCAGATGGTGCGCGAGGTCGCGTCAAAGACCTCCGACGTCGCCGGCGACGGCACCACCACCGCCACCGTGCTCGCCCAGGCCATCTACCGCGAAGGCGTCAAGACGGTGGCTGCCGGCGCCAACCCCATGGCGTTGAAGCGCGGCATCGAGAAGGCCATCAGCCTGATCTGCGGCGTCATCAAACCGGACGGCGAGCGCGACAAGGGCGAGCTCGATAAGTTCTCCAAGCCCGTCACCGGCGAGATGATCGCCCAGGTGGGCACGGTCTCCGCCAACAACGACGAGACCATCGGCCGCATCATCGCCGAGGCCATGAAGAAAGTGGGCAAGGACGGCGTCATCACGGTCGAGGAGTCCAAGACCATGGAGACCCAGCTCGAAGTGGTCGAGGGCATGCAGTTCGACCGCGGCTACCTGTCGCCTTACTTCGTCACCGACCCTGAGCGCATGGAAGCCGTGCTCGAAGACCCCTACATCCTGATCTACGAAAAGAAGATCAGCTCCATGAAGGACGTGCTGCCGCTGCTCGAGCAGATCGCCAAGAGCGGCAAGCCGCTGCTCATCGTGGCCGAGGACGTTGAAGGGGAGGCCCTGGCTACTCTGGTGGTCAACAAGCTGCGTGGCACGCTGCAGGCCGTGGCCGTTAAGGCCCCGGGCTTTGGCGACCGGCGCAAGGCCATGCTGCAGGACATCGCCATCCTCACCGGCGGCAAGGCCATCACCGAGGACCTGGGCATCAAGCTGGAGAACGTCCAGATGAACGACCTCGGTCGCGCCAAGAAGGTCACCGTCGACAAGGACAACACCACCATCGTCGAGGGCAGGGGCAAGTCTTCGGAGATCGAAGGCCGGGTCAAGGAGATCCGTGCCCAGATCGAGAAGACCACCAGCGACTACGACCGCGAGAAGCTGCAGGAGCGGTTGGCCAAGCTGGTGGGCGGCGTGGCCGTCATCAAGGTCGGCGCAGCCACCGAGACCGAGATGAAAGAGAAGAAAGCTCGCGTGGAGGATGCCATGCACGCCACCCGCGCAGCCGTCGAAGAGGGCATCGTGCCCGGCGGCGGCGTCGCTTTGGTGCGCTGCGTCCCGGCGCTCGACAAGCTCAAGGGCTTGGTGGACGATGAGCACATCGGCGTCAACCTAGTCAAGCGCGCCATGGAAGAGCCGCTGCGCCAGATCGCCGAGAACAGCGGCGAAGAAGGGGCCATTGTGGCCGGCAAGATCCGCGAGTCCAACAACCCCAACTTTGGCTACAACGCCCAGGCGGGCGAGTTCGAGGACCTGGTCAAGGCCGGCGTCATCGACCCCACCAAGGTCGTGCGCACCGCCCTGCAGAACGCCGGGTCTATCGCGGCCCTGATGCTGACCACCGAGGCCCTGGTGTCGGAGATCCCCGAGGATAAGAAGGCTCCGGCCCCCGGCGGCCACGGCCACGGCATGGGAGATATGTACTGAGCGTGTCGCGCCGTGAGAAGCGCCGCGCTGGCTAGTGGCTCCTAGCTGCTAGCGGCTAGTCTTCGGCCCCGCGCAAGCGGGGCCGTTTTGTTTTCGCTGGGTACCGAGTACTGGCTACTCAGTACTGGTTTTCGGTTGCCCTCGACTGATGCATTCACGGACCCCCTGCAGCAACATAGGGCGTTTCTTTTGCTCAAAACCTGAAATTGGCTCTCAACCCTTGCTGCCGTTCCCCTTTACTGAGCGATTTCCATTTCATCCGCCACCACCCCGGCTCGCGCGTGCGCAGCATCTTCTCGCGCGACGGCGCTCGCAGCGTCCTTCCGTCGAACTCAAGAGAACGAATTCGCCCTCGCCCCTTTCAGGCGCTGCGCGATGCTCGGGCTAGATGCTCCAAGCGATCCAGTGTATCGGGATACCGACGAACCAGGAGCACCAGAACCGCGGCTTGACGGTTCGGTCTCGCCCGACCCTGTTCCCACTTTTCCAGTGTCCTCTCGTTCACGCGCAGTTTTCGGGCGAATACCGAACGTGAGAAGTGCAGCCTGTTACGAGTGTCCCTGATGAGGCGAGCGTCCACCTTGGGCAGGGGCCGCGCCTCGACCGTGTAGTTGCGCAACGTCAGCTTGCCCCGACGGTGCGCCTTCATGGCTGTCACGCCTTCCATGAGTTCTCCGAATAGCCTCCGCTTGATTCCCATTAGTCTCTTCTCCTCTTAGTCTCTTCTCCTCGGCGGCTTCTGGGGGCGTGGCTTTTTGGCCTCGCGCACCCTCAGTTCTGCGATGATGGCGCCCTTCAACGCCTGCTTCTCCTTCGCAGTCAGATTCAGCAGCCTCACCC
>DASYTX010000307.1:0-6363 GCA_036001865.1 Terriglobales bacterium | reverse complement strand
GCTTCCGCTTCGGAGTTGATCCCCTGCCCATCGCGCCTCCGCCTACCGATCTTGCGCCGAATGCAACTGTACGGTATTTCGATCCCACCTTCACCAATCCTTACACCCAGCAGTGGACGGCAGGGTACGAGCGCAGGATCGGCGAATTTTGGACCGTGATGGCCAACTACACTCACGTACTAGGGCTTCATGAACAGACAACGGTGGAGGCCAACCCGCGCCCTGTGGGGGGAGGCCCGCGCCGGCTGGATGCAGCGTTCGCTGCCGCCGGTGTTAGCAACCCGCTGGGTTCGATCCGGCTGTTCAGTTCCATCAGCCGCTCGCGTTATGACGCGGTGAACGTCACCCTGCGCCGCGCCTTTCACGGCAAGCTCTATTGGCAGGCTTCTTACGTGCTGTCACGCGCTGTTACCTACGGCGGGCGGTATTCCTCGAGCTACAACTTTGGGCGCGCGCGGGTCAGCGACACCGAGGTCTTCGCGCCCGGCGAGTTCGGACCGACCTCCGCCGACGAGCGCCACCGCTTCGTCTCCAGCGCCATCATCCTGCTGCCGCACGGATTCGAGCTGGCGCCCGTGGTGCAGGCGGCGTCCGCGCGCCCATACACGCTTTTCTCCGGCAATGACGATAATGGTGACGGCGTCTTCGGTGGCTCGGGCGAGGAAGGCATCTTCGGCGACCGCCTGACGGTCAATGGCGTGCAGCTTCCCGTCAACTCCCAGCGCGGCGATCCCTTCTTCCAACTCGACCTGCGTCTGAGCAAAGGCTTCCAAGTGGCCGACAAGGCCGAGCTGCGCCTGGTCGCCGACTTCTTCAACCTGCTGAACACCGCTAATTTCGGCAACAACTTCTTCAATGTGGGCGAGGCCGCGCGCTTGAATCCACAGCCCCGCGGACTGTTCGGCAAGCAAGGTGAAGTGGGGAGCACCCTGGGCGTGCCCTTTGCGGCACAGCTAGGCATGAGGATTTCTTTCTAGTGGAGACGTCGACTAGGTTGACTTCGAGATTTGCACTCGTGGGTTTGGCCGACGACCGAAGGCCGATGACTCCGTCGTCTACAGCATCGTCCAGATGCGGGCGAATTCCAGCAGGCACACGAATACGCCTAGCCCAAAATAGATGTTGTGCGCCATTTGCCGAGTGGGGACGGTGGGCACGGGCACGCCTCTCTGGCGAAAGAGCGCGACCAGCGACTCTTCGTGCGGCAGGATGAAATCCGCGATACGTTGATGAAAGATCACGATCAGCAGACCCAAAACGAGCCTGCAGGCTTCCACCGTCATGCGGCCCATGCTAGGGGGTCGCACCCGGAGCACTCAATCAGGGGAAACGCTTAGTCCGAAAGCCGTGGACTAAGGACAGTGGGCGTCCGCAGAAGGGCTGAACCGCAGGCCTGCGCCGCGCCCGCGTAGCGTGCGTGCTACAATTTTCCATAATCTTCTGTCTCCTGCACTCATGAATGCCGATCTGGAACGCGTGATCGCACTGCAAACCGCTGAGGGCGAAATCGACCGCCTGACGGAAGAAATCGCCGCCCTGCCGCGGCGGGTGGCCGCGATCGAGAGCAAGCTGGCGGAAACCAGGGCGCGGATCGCGAAAGCAAAAACTGCTATGTCTGCTATACAGGCCGAACGGCGCAAGCTGGAAGGCGAGATCCAGGTACAGCAGCAGAAAATCTCCAAGTACCGCGACCAGCAGTTCGAGGTCAAAACCAACGAGCAGTACCGCGCTCTCCTGCAGGAAATTGAGTTTGCCGAGCGCGAGATCCGCTCCTGCGAGGACAGGATCCTCGAGGGCATGATCAAGGTCGAGAGCCAGGAGCAGGACTTGAAGTCCGCCGAGATCGAGCTAAAGGCCGAGACCGCCGAGATCGAGAAGGAGAAGGCCGAAACCCGGGCGCGCACCGCCGAAGATGAGAAACAGCTTGCAGAGTGGAACGCGCGCCGTGATAGCTTGCGCGCCGACATTTCCCCCGATACCCTGCGCTATTACGACCGCGTTGCCCAACTGCGCAAGACCGGGGTCGCCGAAGCCCGCGATCAGAAGTGCATGGCTTGCAACGTTCTGCTGCGACCGCAGACCTACAACGAAATCCGCACCAATGAGAAAATCATCGCCTGCGACTCCTGCGACCGCATCCTTTACTACGATCCAGCCCACGAACCGGAGGAGGCGCCGCTGAAGAAGAAGGCATCGACGCGCGGCGGCCCCGTAGAGCTCGGCTGGCTCTATTTACCTGAGAGCGAGCACGGGCCGGTATTCCTGGCGCTGGTGAACCACAAGGGCAACTGTAGCAAGCGCGTCTTTGACGCCACTACAGGCCGGGCGTTAGGGAAGGAAGTCCGGCACGACCCCAGCTTTCGGACCGCATTTGCGGAGGAGATCGAGCGGGGTACCGCGGTTCACGTTGAGCACCAGCCGAATCTGGAACAGAATTGCGTGGAGCAACTTCCCGGTGACCTGCTTCAAGAGCTGCAACTGCAGGTCCAACCCCAGGAAAAGGCCGCCGCCGAGGCCCCAACCCGCAGCTAGACTCCCAAGCCAGCAGGAGGCCGTATGTCAGCCGCGCGATTCGCCGTCTTCGTCGTCACCTGCCTCACACCGCTGATGATAGCTGCGCAGATAACACCTTCGTCGGGTGGCATCGAGGTGCGTCTGTTCATCCCCAGTGGCGAGCGGGTGGGCACAAGCTGCAAGGTCGAACTATTGACCGGGACAGGGCAGTATGTGACCAGCGCGTTCAGCGACAGTAACGGTACCATGTCGTTTTCCGGTATGCGCCCCGGCAACTACCGCATTCGCGCCAGCGGCCCGGGGTACGAGGAGGTCACGACCAACGTCTTCGGCATCACCGGCGGACAGACTCATGTGGAGTACATCACGCTGCAACCGAAGGGCGGTGCGGCTTCGCCCAACTCACCCATGTCTACGGTCGCCGCCGTCGACTTGAACGTCCCCGAAAAGGCACGAAAAGAGCTGGAACACGGGGACAAAGCGGCGGCGCAAGGCAACTGGGAACTTGCCCTCGAGCACTTCCAGAAAGCGCTCGAGATCTACCCTCAATATGCGCGCGCCTATAACAACATGGGAGTGGTCCACATGCGCAGCGGCGACACGAACCGGGGACGCGACGCGTTCGAGAAGGCCATCAGCATCAACGACCACTACAGCAACGCATTCGTGAACCTGTCGCGCGTGCTGCAGCTCGAGAACAAGCTGACCGAAGCCGAAGCCGTTCTGCAGAAAGCGCTCACCTTCAATCCCAACGAGCCTGAGACTCTGACCGTGCTTGCGCGGGTGCAGCTGCAGGGCAGCAAGCTCGACGAGGCCATCGCCAACGCCCGCAAGGTACACACTGTCCCACACGAGGGATACGCCATGGCCCACTACTTTGCTGGGCTAGGGCTGCGGGCCAAGGAGATGAACAGCGAAGCGGTGAAGGAATTCCGCACCTATCTGAAAGAAGCGCCGGAAGGTAACTTTGCTACCCAGGCGCAGCAAGCGCTGAAGACGCTTGAAGCTAAGAAGTAGAAAGCCGCGCAGGAAATGGCAAGCGCAGGGACGTACAATCCGACGGATGCCATCGCAGCAAGACGAGCCAGTGGTGGTGGTCACCCCGCGGGGCGCGGCGCGGCTGCGCTCGGGGCATCCCTGGGTCTATCGATCTGATCTGCAGAGCGCTCACGCCGCCGGCCCTGGCGCGTTGGTGGCCGTTCAAGACGAGCGCGGCAATCGCATCGGCACCGCCCTCTATAGCAGCGCCTCCGAAATCGCGCTGCGCTTTCTCACTTCCGCGACGGTTTCATCCGACCAGGAGTTCCTGGCCCTGGTACGCGAACGCGCCAGCGCCGCTCTTCGATACCGCCAGCGTGTGGTCGAGAACAGCGACGCCTACCGTTTGATCTTCAGCGAAGCCGACGGCCTGCCGGGGCTGATGGTCGACCGCTACAACGACGTGCTCTCACTGCAAGCGCTCACCCAAGCCATGGACCAACCCGCAGTGAAGCAGGCCATAAGCACGACATTGATCGAGGAGCTTGCCCCGAGCAGCGTGATCGAGCGCGTGGATCCGCGCATCCGCGAGTTGGAGCATTTGCCACCGGCGGCCCCCGGGCCGCTGTACGGAGAGAAGACCCAGACCGTCTTCGCGATGAATGGCGCGCGCTTCCACTACGACGCGCTCGCAGGACAGAAGACTGGCGCTTTCCTCGACCAGCGCGAGAACTACGCCGCCGCCAGCCGCTACGCCCGAGGCGAAGCCCTGGACGTCTTCTGCTACCAGGGCGGATTCGCCCTACACCTGGCACGCACCTGCAGCCGTGTCATCGGCGTGGACAGCTCCCGCGCGGCGCTGGAGGCTGCGGAGCAGAATGCCGCCCTCAACGGCTTGCCGGAGATGGAATGGATCGAGGCCAACGCCTTTGACCTGCTCAAGGACTATGCCGCAGCCGGGCAGCAGTACGACACCATCGTCCTCGACCCGCCTGCCTTCGCACGAAGCAAGCGCACTCTGCCCGCGGCGCTGCGCGGCTATAAGGAGCTGAACCTGCGCGCCCTGAAGATGCTCCGTTCCGGTGGGCTGCTGGTTACCTGCTCCTGCTCCTACCATGTCAGCGAGGCGGATTTCCTCCAGATGCTGACCTCGGCGGCCATTGACGCCCACCGCACCCTCCGCCTCCTGGAAAAGCGTGGGCAGGCCAAAGACCACCCGGCGGTTCTCACAATCCCCGAAACCAGCTATCTGAAATGCGTGTTTTCCAATGTAAGTATATGAAAATACTATATACAATAATTGACATCATATAACTCATATTTTATGCTACCAATACACTAAGTCACGCATCTAAGGCAATCGAAAGCAATATGAAACACCACTTTGAAGCAGGAGGAATAGCCATGACAATGCTGACTCGTTGGGATCCGTTCCGCGAGCTCGCAACCCTTCAGGATCGCCTGAATCGCATGCTTCCGGACTTTGGCCGCAGCGGTGATGAGCTGACTACCACCGGTGCTTTCGTGCCCCCGGTTGACATCTATGAGGACGAGCACAGCATCGTGGTAAAGGTTGAGGTTCCAGGCGTGGACCAGAAGGACATTGATGTCCGTCTGGAGAACAACACCCTGACCATCCGCGGCGAGCGCAAGTTCGAGAAGGAAGAGAAGGAGGAGAACTTCCATCGCATCGAGCGGCGCTATGGCTCGTTCGTGCGCAGCTTCACGCTGCCCGACACCGTCAACCCGGACGATGTCAAGGCCGAATACGACAACGGTGTTCTGAAGGTTCGCCTGGGCAAGCGCGCCGACGCCAAACCCAAGCAGATCAAGGTCGACGTCGGCGGCAAGACCCTGGAGGCCAAGAAGAGCCAGGCCGCGTAAGCAGTGCCCATTGGCTGTCAGCCGCCAGCTGTCAGCTTGAGAAAGCGGGAGGCGGCTGGGTTGCGCCTCCCGGTTCTTTGCTCCTATCAGGAAACTTGAAACCAAAAACTGGAAACTGACATGCCGATTCGCTGGGACAAATTAACCATCAAAGCGCAGGAGGCCGTCCAGGCCGCCAACGATCTGGCCTCGCAGCACGGCAACCCTGAGCTGTTGCCGCTTCACCTGCTGGCTGCGCTGCTCGAAGACCGGGAAGGCATCGTGCCCCCCGTCTTGGGCAAGGTCGGGGTCGATGCCGAGCATCTGCTGGCTGACACCCGCCGCCACATCGAGCGCCTGCCCAAGGTATCGGGCGGTGCCATGCAGGCCCATCTTTCCCCCGCCGCCGCACGCGTGCTCGAACAAGCCTTCAAGGAGGCCGACAACTTTAAGGACGAGTACGTCTCCACCGAGCACCTGCTGCTGGCCATCGCGCAACTTGATGCCGATCCCGCGCAGGCCTTGCTTGTGCGCCAAGGCGCCACGCATGACGCCATCCTCAAGGCTTTGACTAGCGTGCGCGGGACGCAAAAAGTCACAGATCAGAATCCTGAAGCCAGGTACCAGGCGTTGGAGCGCTACGCCCGGGACCTCACTGACCTGGCCCGCCGCGGCAAGCTCGATCCGGTGATCGGCCGTGACGAAGAGATCCGCCGCGTGGTTCAGGTCCTGGCCCGCCGCACCAAGAACAACCCTGTGCTGATCGGCGAGCCCGGCGTGGGCAAGACTGCGATTGTGGAGGGGTTGGCGCAGCGTATTGTCGCGGGCGACGTCCCCGAAGTTCTGCGCAACAAGCGTCTCATCGCCCTGGACCTCGGCAGCATGCTGGCCGGAGCCAAATACCGCGGCGAGTTCGAAGACCGGCTGAAGGCCGTGCTGAAGGAAATCGAAGAATCACAGGGCCAGATCATCTTGTTCATCGACGAGCTGCACACGCTCGTCGGTGCG
>DASYTX010000306.1:0-3185 GCA_036001865.1 Terriglobales bacterium | reverse complement strand
GTTGGAAGCCAGGATCCAGGTGGAGGAAATGATGGTGCCGAGCGCCACCATCACCGTGGCGAAGAAGTGCAGCCCAGGCCCGACGCGGTTCCAGCCGAACAGCATGACGCCGAGGAAACCCGCTTCCAGGAAGAAGGCGGTCAGCACCTCGTAGGTCAGCAGCGGGCCCGTAATGCTGCCGGCAAACTGGGAGAAGAATGACCAGTTGGTGCCGAACTCATAAGCCATGACCAGGCCGGAAACAACCCCCATGCCGAAGTTCAGGGCGAAGATCTTGACCCAGAACTGATACAGGGTCCGGTACACAGTGTCCTTGGTCAGCAGCCAGCGCGCTTCCAGGAAGGCCAGGAAACATGCTAGCCCGATCGTGATGGCAGGAAAGAGGATGTGAAAGGAAACCGTGAATCCGAACTGGATTCGAGCGAGTTCCAGCGCTGTGAGTCCGTGCATTGATGTGCTCTCCGTGGGGGTGCCGCCGGCGCGACGGCGCATCGCGCGGCACTGGGACAAGCATAGGGACTACAGCATGCCCGCGAAGGATACAGTTCTTGCGGAACCGCTAAAGCTCAGTTTGCGGAGCCGGAAGAAGCGCTTGCCAGGCGCCTTGAACCAATAAACAGATGGCGCCATTGCGCAGGATCACAGTCAGGGATGGATCGCGCTGCATCGACGATCCGGAACCTGCTTCGGGGACCGCGCCAGCGGGATGCAGCGGACGGTCAGGGCGGGCGCCCAGCCCGGGGCAGGGATGCGGATGGCCAGCGCGCCGATCGACATCGAAATGAAGTAGACCACGCCCATGACCAGGAACGTCTCGGCCACGCCTGTGTTGGTTGCGCTCTTGAAGTGGTTCATCAGCGCGACCGACAGCGGCGCGCCGATCATCGCGCCGCCGCCGAAGCCCATGATCGCCAGCTCGGTGGCCATGCCGCGCCGGTCCAGGAAGCAGCAGATCAGCGTCGAGACCGGCGAGACGTAGCCCAGCCCCAGTCCGATGCCGCCCAGCACGCCGTACCCCAGGTAGAGCAGCCAGATCTGGTGCCGCCAGATGCCCAGCGCCGAGACCAGGAATCCGCCGCCGAAGCAGCAGGCCGCGGTGAACATGGTGCGCCGGGGCCGACCTTCCCTGTGACGGCTTCCGCGCCGAAGCGCACCAAATTACTGAGATGGACCCGACGCCTCCCTTCCGGGAAACTGGGCGTCTCATCAACCGCTATTGCACTGGCGCCTACCCTGACACCACCCGACTAGGCGGGCGGTTCGGCTCTGGCTCCGAGTCGAACCGTTCGACGCCCGTGTAGCAGATAAAGTGACGGTTGGAGGCACGGCCAAACAAGGTCATGCCAAGCCGGGTCGCCATCTCGTGGCCCATCTGAGTGACGCCGTTGCGCGAAACGATGATCGGCACGCCCATCTGCGCGGCCTTCATCACCATTTCGCTCGTCAGCCGCCCCGTCGTGTAGAAAGTCTTATCGGCGCCTGAAACCGGCCTGGAGCCGTCACCCTGCATCCACATCCAGCCAGCGATGGTGTCTATTGCGTTGTGGCGGCCCACGTCTTCGACGACCATCAGCAGCTCGCTGTTGTGGAACAGGGCGCAGCCGTGAACCGATCCCGCCTTGCGGTGAATGCTGTCCCGCTGGCGCATCACCTCGAGCATGGCGTGCAGCGTCGACTGCCGAATGCGTGCCTGCGCGGCGGCCGGCAGTTGCACCTCATCAATCTGCGACATCAGGTCGCCGAACACGGTGCCTTGGCCACAGCCGGTCGTGACCACCCGGTGCGCGGTCTTTTGCTCCAAGGCTTCGATGCCACCGCGTGTCTTTACGGCCGCCGCCGAGACGTCCCAGTCCACGGTGATGGACGCCACTTCGTCGACTGCCGACACCAGTCGCTGGTTGCGCAAATAGCCGAGCACCAGCAGCTCGGGTGCGGCGCCGAGCGTCATCAGCGTGACGAGTTCGCGCTTGTCGACGAACACGGTAAGGGGGCGCTCGTTGGGAATATGGATGCGGCGCGTCTCGCCGTATTCATCGAGCACCTCGACTTCACAGGTCAGCGGCACGCAGGTCTGCGTCAGCCGCGGGAGACGCCGCGCACTTTGTTCCTGCGACCGCGTCGCCCGTGATATGTCGCTCAGCGTACCCATCTTGCAGCGCTCATGTCACTGCGCATCACGCTTGAACGTGATCTGTGCAGCTTGTCTCCGACTGTGGTTGCTCGAGTAAAAGTCACGCAGCGCTGCCCTGATCCACGAACTTTTCCACGCTCCACATGCAACTTGAATGTGAGTTCAATGTCCGACGCTTCGCCGAAAAGTCTCTTGACCGCAATCAAGTCCGCCAAAATCGAATCCGTTCTGCACTGGCCGACCTCGGATTGAGCAAAGGTGCAGGTTGTAACAGGTAGGTTCAATATGGACACCGTAATGCGGCTCATCTTGACTGTTTCTGAATGGTGCGGAACGGGCCACAGCCTCGTCGGTAGCCTGAACTCCCGACGAAACGTAAGGTCAGTTCGCCGTTGTCTCCATTACCTGGCGCAACGCCTGGCCACCGCCGTAGCTGCCTTGTGCCGGCGCGTCGCCGCCCAATGAGACGTGGATG
Source organism: Terriglobales bacterium (assembly GCA_036001865.1). GTDB lineage: Bacteria > Acidobacteriota > Terriglobia > Terriglobales > Acidobacteriaceae > DASYTX01. The sequence goes on along the minus strand of DASYTX010000306.1, from coordinate 579 downwards.
GCGCAGTACTTGAACTCAGGGATCTTCGCGAACGGATCGAGCGCCGCGTTGGTCAGCCTATTGATCGCCGCCTCGTAATAGCAGAAGGGCACGAAGACCGCACCGCGAGGCGAGCTTTCGTCGGCCCGCGCATACAGCGCGACCTCCCCGCGGCGCGACGCTATGGTGACGACATCGCCCGGTTTTCCGCCCAGGTCAGCGAGGTCAAGGGGGTGGACAAGGGCCACCGGATCAGGTTCGATCGCATCCAGCACCGTGGCCCGCCGCGTCATGCTGCCGGTGTGCCAGTGCTCGAGCTGGCGGCCGGTGATCAGCACCATCGGGTACTCGGTATCCGGGCGTTCGGCCGCCGGGATGATGTCGGCTGGCACGAAGCGTGCCCGGCCGCTCTCGCGCGGAAAGTCGTCCACGAACACCACCGACTGGCCGGGGTCGCCTTCCTTCAGGCAAGGATAGGTGACGGCATGCTCGCGCTCCAGCCGGTCCCAGGTGATCCCGGCGATGCTGGGCATGGTGTGGCGCATCTCGTCGAACACTTCGCTGACGTGCTTGTAGTGCCAGTCCAGGCCCAGTTTCTTC
>DASYTX010000305.1:0-12897 GCA_036001865.1 Terriglobales bacterium | reverse complement strand
TGGGGGAGAGTTCGAGCAAGGACTGCGCGACGTGGCGCGCCGCATGCGGCAAGCTGGTCGTGGGACGACCTTCAAACAAGTCTGGCCCGAGGTGTCCCTCGCACGCCAACAGTTCCTGGTGCCCGACCGCGATGGCCTGCCGCCGCTTGAGAAGTATGCCCGCCTGACGCTGCCCGACGGCTCGACGCGTGTGGTCGGCTACACCGAGGCCAGCCGCGGCTGCAAGCACGTCTGCCGTCACTGTCCCATCGTTCCCGTTTACAAGGGCAACTTTCGCATCGTGCAGCGCGACGTCGTGCTCGAGGACATCCGCCGCCAAGTGGCCGCCGGCGCCGAGCACATCACCTTCGGCGATCCCGACTTTCTCAATGGCCCCGGACACGCGCTGGCCATCGTTGAGCAACTGCATCGCGAATTCCCGCCGCTCAGCTACGACATCACCGCCAAGGTCGAGCACCTGCTCAAACACGCCAGCCTGCTGCCGGTGCTGCGCGATACGGGCTGCGCTTTCGTCACCACCGCTGTCGAATCTGTAGACGACCGTATCCTTAAGCTGCTCGACAAGGGACACACGCGCGCCGACTTCCTGCGCGTCACGGCGTTGTTCCGCGATCTCGGTCTGTTCCTGGTACCCACGTTCGTGCCCTTTGCTCCCTGGACCAGGCTCGATGGCTACCGCGACTTGCTGATGACCATTGCGCGCCTTGGCTTGGTCGAGCACGTTCCGCCGGTGCAGTTGACCATTCGTCTGCTGGTGCCGGCCGGCTCGCGCCTGCTGGAGTTGCCGGAGCTGCGCGCCATCCTCGGTCCCTTCCAGCCGGAATTATTGAGCTACGCCTGGTCGAACTCCGACCCACGCGTCGATCAGCTCCAGCGTGAGCTTGAACATGCGGTGCAGCAGATGGCAAAGCAGCGCGTCTCGCGCACCGCAACCTTCGCCGCTATCTGGAAGCGCCTGCACCGGGCGATGAACGAAGATCAGCCCCTGCCCGCTCTGCCTCCCAGCCCGAGCCGCACGACAATTCCCTACCTCACCGAGCCCTGGTACTGTTGAGCGGAGCCTACCTCTGGGCAGGTGGCCCAGTTCTGATCGGCAATGGCGCGCAAGCGCATCGTGTGCATCCAGCGCAAGGACAAGCGCGAAGATCCCTGCCGCCACATTTCTCATTTGGGCATTGGCGACGACAACGGCTGGACTGAGGTGCTGATGGTGGAAGAGGTCGCCACACAACTGCAGTCGGTCACCGGCGATCGCTTCTACGTCCGCGGACGCGATGGCTGGGAGGCGGAGGTGCGCTGGGGAAAGTGCCCGATGTGCGCCGAGCAGCACGCGTTCCTGTGCTCAGCGCCCGACCTCACCGCCAAGGACAAGCTGCTGTCGCTGCCGCTTTGCGATTAGTCGTGTAACCCGGCCGCCCTTGACCGGGCAGACGCGTGCACCCAGACTAGGGACTTTTCTTGGCAAACGCCAGGGTGAGCAGCGTCTTCTGCTCCAGCTCGTGCGCCTTGGCCGATCCCGTAGCGGGACTGGCGCTAGCGGAGCGCTTCACCGTCAGCACTGGGCGCCCGCGCGCCACCCGCCGCAGCCGCGGCACCACGTACCACAGCGCTCCCATGTTTGCCGGCTCTTCCTGCACCCACACGATCTCCGCATCCGAATGCCGCTCCAACTCTGCCGAGATCTCGGTTTCAGGGAACGGATAAAGCTGCTCCAGGAAAACGATGGCAGTGCTCGTGTCCTTGCGCCGCTTGCGTTCCATGCGCAGCTCGTGGCCGACTTTGCCCGTGCAGACCAGCAGACGTTGGGCACGCTCGACGTCCTTGTCCGGGAGCACCGTTAAAAAGCGCGGCTGGCCAAGGTCGCTGAGCGGCGAAACCGCCTCGGGATGGCGCAGCATGCTCTTGGGCGTGAAGACCACCAGCGGCTTGCGCCACTTGTGCAGCGCCTGTCGCCGCAGCAGGTGGAAGTACTGTGCCGCCGTGGACGGTTGGCAGATCTGTATGTTGTCCTTGGCGGCCAGTTGCAGAAAGCGCTCGATGCGGGCACTGGAGTGCTCCGGTCCCTGGCCCTCGTAGCCGTGCGGCAGTAGCAATACCAGCCCCGAGAGCAGATCCCACTTGTCTTCGCCGGCGGTAATGAATTGGTCGATGATTACCTGCGCGCCGTTGGAGAAATCGCCGAACTGCGCCTCCCACAAGGTCAGCGTCTCCGGATAATCGCGGCTGTAGCCGTATTCGAAACCCAACACAGCGGCCTCGGACAGCTCGGAGTTGTAAATCTCAAACCGCGCCTGACCCGGCGCGACGTGGTCCAGCGGGATGTACTTCTCCTCGTTCTCGACATCCACCAGCACGGCATGGCGCTGGTTGAAGGTGCCGCGCTGGGTGTCCTGCCCGCTGATGCGCACCGGTACGCCCTGGCGCAAGAGCGAGCCGAAGGCCAATGCCTCGGTCATGCCGAAGTCCACCGGCGCCTGCCCGCGTCCCATCTGCGCCCGCTGCTCGAGCAGACGCTTGACCTTAGGATGAAGGTGGAACGAGGGCGGAGCTTGGGTGATCGCCTGCGTAATGCTGAGCAACTGCTCAGCGGGCACGCCGGTATCAACGTCGTATTCCGCCTTGTAGCGGCCGCCGACGAACTCCGACCAGTACGCCGGCATGGTCCGCAGCGAGGGCTTCTTCTGCATCTTGGCTGCGGCCTTCTGCGCCTCCTCCAGTTCGGCACGAATGCTTTCGGCGATTGGGCCGATATCGGCGCCGAGGTTGGTTGCGTAACGTTGGGAGAGCGGCGGGTGGTCTTTGATCTTGCGGTAGAGCAGCGGCTGCGTGATGGTGGGATCGTCAACCTCGCTATGGCCGTGACGGCGAAATCCGATGAGGTCCACCACCACGTCGCTCAGGAACTCGCAGCGGTATTCCAGCGCGATCCTAGCCACGCGCACCACCGCCTCCGGGTCTTCGGCATTAACGTGGAAGATGGGGACGGCTTGGCGCTTCGCGAGGTCAGAGGCAAAGCGTGAGGTGTGCAGTTCTTCCGGAGGGGTAGTAAAACCGATCAGGTTGTTAACGATGACGTGCAGCGCGCCGCCGACCGAGAAGCCCCGCAGCCCGGAGAAGTTCAGCGTCTCCGCCCAGATGCCCTGGCCCGCAAAAGCTGCATCACCGTGCAGGACAATAGCCACGATCTGCCGCTCGCCGTCGTGGCCGATGCGGGTTTGCTTGGCGCGAGCGCGCCCCAGGGCAACCGGGTCAACCGCCTCGAGGTGGCTGGGATTTGAGACCAGGTGGAGGTGCAGCTTGCGCCCGCCACGCGCGACGTATTCCCCAGTGGCCCCGATGTGATACTTCACGTCACCGCCCCCCAGAACGCTGCGCGGATCCACATCCTCGAAACCGGCGAAGATATCGGCGGGTGCTCGGCCCACGATCTGCCACATCACGTTCAGCCGCCCGCGATGGCTCATGGCCAGTAGCGCCTGCTCAGCCCCGCCTTCCGCCGCACCCTCGAGCATCGTTTCCAGCAGGGGAATCAGGGCAGTGATGCCTTCCAGGGAAAAGCGTTTCGTGCCCAGATAGCGCGCCTGCAACACCTGTTCGAACACGTCGGCGCGCACCAGACGGTCGAGGATGCGTGCGCGGTCCAACCGCGGCGGTCCAGCTTCCAACCGCTCCGCGATCCACTGCCGCCGTTCCATTTGCGGCAGGTGCATGAACTCGGCGCCGATGGTGCCGCAATAATATCGGCGCGCCTCTTCCGCCTCTGGCCCGTGCACGTCGAGTTCAGGAAGCGGTTCGGGACGCAGAAAGCCCATCGGATCGAGGTCGGCCTGGAGGTAGCCCCAGCGACGGAACAGGTCGACGATCTGCTGCTTCTCGGCAGTTTCTGTCTGTACGGCCATCACCTTAATGATGCGGATGACGAGCCCGCGGGCTCAGCCACGCCTCAGCCCATGGTGGTGATATGCTCGGGCTCGACCTTATAGATCACCCGTACCTCTCCGGGCTGGCGGTAGGGGTATTTGTCCACTCCCAGGTATTTCTTCGCCAGCTTGTCGATGTGGGCGTCGGCGCTCTTTTCCGTGATGTCCACCACGCGCCCGCGGATTTCCAGGTAGCGGTACGGATTCTCGGGGTCGATCAAAGTGAGAGTGACACGGGGATCGCGGCGCACATTGCGGTCCTTCTGCCTGCCCCGCGCCGAGTTGAAGATCACGTAGCCATTGTCGATGTCGCACCACACCGGGGTGACTTGCGGATGGCCATTGGGCATCAGCGTGGCCAGGCTGGCGAAGGCGGGCTTGCTGAAAAGGTCGCGGTAGTTTTGCGGGATGGCCGCAGGCATGGCGTCTTTCCTCCCTGTTCGGCGAAAATGTCGCGCCGCTGGGGGAAGGATTTTGGAAGCCATCTCCCCAGCCTTGCATGGTAGGTACCCAGGAAATTCGCGCCGGGCTATCGATTTCGCTGACCGGCAGGTTCGCCCGCCAGGGACAACAGGCGCTCGACGGGCTCCGGCTCTGGGAATCTTACATCAATGATCGTGGCGGCATTGTCGTACGGAGCAGGTCAAACCACGTGGGCTTGCTCGCATACGACGACGGCAGTTCCACTGCTCGCGCTCGCGAGAACGCCAGCCGTTTGCTGCGCAGCGACGCGGTGCACGTTCTGCTGGGTCCCTATTCCAGCGCCCTGACCCGCGCGGTCGCGCAAGTTGCACGCGAGCACAATCGCGTGCTGTGGAATCATGGCGGCGCCGCTGACGATGTGGCCAATGACGCGCGCCTGGTAAGCACGCTCAGCCCGGCGAGCGACTACTTCCGCGCCCTGCCACAGTGGCTGGCGCGCGAACACCCGAAGCTGCGCTCCATCGCGGTCGCGTACAACGAACGCGGAAGCTTCGCTTCGCACATCGTGCGTGGACTGACCGAGGCCGCCAGCCAGGTGGGGCAGCACTCCATTCAGCGCGTCGCCTTTCGGTCACCCCTCCAGGATGAACGTTCTGTGTTCAACGAGCTGTCGCGGACACAACCGGGAGTAATCGTGCTGGCGGGCAGTTTTGAAGACGAGATCCGCATGCTGCGCGCCCGGTCGTGGCCGGCGCCGGCGGCGCTGGTAGTCGCGGTGGCCGCCGGTGTGCGCGCTTTTCAAGAAGAACTCGGAGACGCTGCCGAGGGCATCATCGGGCCTAGCCAGTGGGAGCCCGGCCTCGATTTCGCTGACATCGTGGGCCCCGACTCGGCTTGGTTCCTCTCCAGCTTCCGCTCACTCTTCGGCTATGCGCCGGACTATCTTGCCGCCGGCAGCTTCGCCATCGGGATTGTCCTTGCCGAGTGCATCCAGCACGCTGGCTCGCTGGACAATGACGCCCTGTACCGTGCCGCTAGCCAGCTCGACATCGCTACGTTCTACGGCCGCTTCCGCATGGACCCGGCAGGTGGAAGGCAAGTCGGTCACCGCATGATGCTGGTGCAATGGCGCGGCGGGCGCAAGGTGCTGCTAGCGTAGGCAGATTCTTACGCTGTTGTCATGCTTTGTCATTCTGAGCGAAGCGAAGAATCCCTACAGGCTACGCAGATTTTGTAAGGTAGGGATGCTTCGCTGCGCTCAGCATGACAACAGCGAATCGCGTCGCTATTTCGCCCCGCTCACCACCACCGCAGGCACATTTTGCTTCTCGACCAGCTGGTTGAAAGCCGCAAGTTCGCCGGCCCGTATCGCTTGCCACCGGGCAAGCTGTGCCTCGGCCTGCTTATCGAGTTCCGCAAAGCGTTCGTACTCTTGCCGCGTAGGAGCGGTAGCGCCGCTTTCCACCATGGAAAACAGCGCGGCCAGATCGTTATTGAGTTTGGGCGGGAAATTCAGTGGGTCTTGCGGCGCGCTCGACTACACCTGGATCAATTCTTCCTCGAGCGGCTTCATTTTCTGCGCGAGCTGCTTGCCGGCCTCGCTGATCGCCTTGCCGCGCGGATCATCTTTAAGCCGCTCCTCCAGCTCTTTTGCCTGGCGACGCACATCGCGGATCTGGTTTACCGCCAGATGCACCTGGTCCAGGCGTTGGTGGATTTTGGAAAGCAGCTGGAACTGCTTCTCGAGATCGGCAACCGAAGTGGTGATGCGCGGGTCCATCTTGATCTCGAACGGCGCAAGGAACGACTTGCCCTCCACGGTCAGACGCACCTGATATTTGCCGGGAAGCCCCACAGGTCCTTTCGTGCTGCCGAACCAGATGGGCGACTTCGGGACCTTTGTGGCGTCTTCGTAGCGCAGGTCCCAGACGAACCGGTTGACGCCGGCTTCCGTCGCCAGTTCCTTGGGCTTCTCCTCTTCGCTCTCCGGGCCTGCCCGCTCGGGCGCGACCACGACGCGCACTGCCGGCTTCGGCGGCGGGTACGTGCGGATCACCTTGCCCTGGCTATCGAGGATCTGCAGACTGATGGGTGACTTTTCTTCATCGGGTGTGGTTTGCCCGTTGCCGGCTGCATCTTCTTTTTTCTTTTCAGGCTTCTTGATCGCTTTCTTAAGCTCGTAATAAATGATGGCCCCGCTGGGTGGATTCTTCCCGAGCGGCAAGTGTGGACGCACTTGGGGATCTTCGACCTGAATCCGATAAGTTGTCCCAGGAGCGAAGAGGTGTATGTCGGCTGCTGCGATCTGCGCATTCCACTGCCGCAGCGGGCTGATATCGTCCAGTACCCAGAAAGAGCGCCCGTGGGTGGCGACCACGAGGTCGTCATCTTTGATAACCAGGTCGGCGATGGGCGCAGGCGGCAGATTGCCCCGCAGCGTCTGCCAGTGCGCTCCGTCATCGAAGGAGACAAAGATTCCCAGCTTCGTTCCCGCGAACAGCAAACCGCGGCGCGTGGGATCCTCACGCACTGCGCGGACGTAAGCACCATCCGGCAGCCCGGTCGTGATCTTGGTCCAGGTGTTGCCGTAATCGGCTGTCTTGTAGATATAAGGAGCAAAATCGTCGAGTTCGTGGCGGTCGGCGGAGAGGTAGGCAGTCGCGGCATCGTGCGGCGACACCTCGATTAGCGTCACGCGGCTCCACTCCGGCAGGCCTTTCGGCGTGATGTTGCTCCAATTGGCGCCGCTGTCGGTGCTGATGTGCGCCAGACCGTCGTCTGAGCCGACCCAGAGCAGGCCCTTCTGTTTGGCCGATTCCACCGCCGTGAAGATAGTGTCGTAATACTCGACCGTAGTGTTGTCCTTGGTGACGGGCCCGCCGGAGGATGCTTGTTTCGCTTTGTCGTTGCGCGTCAGGTCGGGACTGATCGCCGCCCAGCTCATCCCTGCGTCGATGCTTTTGAATAACCGTTCCCCGGCGATGTAAAGGACGTTGGGGTCGTGCGGAGAGAGGAAAATCGGCGCAGTCCACTGGAAGCGGTGTTTCATCTCACCCGAGCCGTGACCGATGGGCGACTCTGGCCAAACGTTGATGATCCGCTCCTGGCCCGTTCGTTTGTCGAAACGCGTGATGATGCCACCGAAGCAGCCTGCATAGACCACGTTGGCGTCGCGCGGGTCAGGAGCGATGTAGCCGCTCTCGCACCCGCCGACCGGGTACCAGTCGCTGCGGTCGATCACCCCATCCTCGCTTAGGCTGGCGATGGCGACTGTGCTGTTGTCCTGCTGCGCGCCGTAGATGTGGTAGGGGAAACGATTGTCAGTGATGACGTGGTAGAACTGCGCTGTCGGCTGGTTAGCCTGCGTGGTCCAGCTTGCGCCGCCGTTAAGGGTGACGTTGGCCCCGCCGTCGTTGGCGTTGATCATGCGCCGCGGGTCCTGCGGGTCAATCCACAAGCCATGATGGTCGCCGTGCGGCGCCCTGACATCAGTGAATGTCTTGCCGCCGTCGATTGACCGCCACATACTGACGTTCAAGATGTACACCGTGTCTGCATTCTTTGGATCGGCATAGACGTGCGTGTAGTACCAGGCGCGCTGGCGGAAGCGCCGATCAGGATTGATCAGTTGCCACTTCTCGCCACCATCTTCTGAGCGATACAGGCCGCCATCCTCAGCTTCGATCAGCGCATAAACGCGGTTGCCGTTTGTGCCTGAAACCGCTACTCCAATCCGGCCCAGGATTCCTTTAGGCAGGCCGTTGTTCTGCAGCCGCTTCCATGTGCTGCCACCATCCGTCGACCTGTACAGACCGCTGCCGGGGCCGCCGCTCTCCATCAGCCACGGCTTGCGGTACGCTTGCCACAGCGCCGCGAAAAGGATACTGGGATTGGAAGGATCGAAGGTGATGTCGATAGCACCGGTCTTGTCGTCCTTATAGAGAACTTTTTCCCAAGTCTTGCCGCCGTCGCTCGAGCGAAAGACGCCGCGCTCCTGATTTGGGCCGAAGGCGTGACCCAGCGCGGCAACGAACACGATGTTCGGATCGCGAGGATTGACGATCACCTTGCCGATGGTTTGGGTGTCGCGCAGCCCGACGTGCTTCCAGGTCTTTCCCGCATCGGTGGACTTGTACACGCCATTGCCGGCAATGATGTTGCCGCGAATGCAGGCCTCGCCGGTGCCGACATAGATGACATTCGGGTCGGATTCCGCCACCGCGATGCTGCCAATCGAAGCAAAGTCCTCCTTGTCGGAGATCGGTATCCAGACGTTGCCGCCGTCGCTGGTCTTCCACACTCCGCCGGCAACCGCGCCGAAGTAGAACGTGGTGGCATCCCCGGGAATCCCGCTCACCGCCAGCGCCCGCCCGCCTCGGAACGGGCCGATCTCGCGCCAAGTCAGGCCCTTGAACGGGTAGGCGTCCTCCTTCTCGGCGGCGTCGCTTTCGGCGGCCGGTTGCTTCTCGCGTGGCGGGGAGGCAGGTTTCTTCTCAGGGGCTCGCTGGGCGGCGACACCGCAGCTGGCCACGACCAGGAAGAACAAAAGCACACACAGCCGTCGCGCTCTCATGGCGATGTGAGGACCTCCAGATAGTGGGATCGAGCGCTACATCCTAATGCGGAGTGGCGGAAAACGGAATCTCTGGCTGGCCGGCCGCTGGGCGTCACGCGCTGCGGACAATCGGCAACTCAGGGGTGAGGACGAAACTCAGCTTCTCATGCGCGCGGCGCAGGGCATCTTCAACAAAGCTGGGTGATCGGCCGCGTGCGAAGATGAACCCGAGATAGCTTGCGCCTTCCGGCAAGGGCACCAGCTTCTGCTGGGACTTGGCAGTAATGGTGACCTCTTCTACGCCGGGTATCTCCCATGCCTGCTCGATCCCGTGAGTTTCCTGATAGAAGCCTGCCTGCGGGATGGGGATCATCATTACGCCCGATGCAGTGTCCTCGCGGAAGACACGTGAGACGTCCATCCCGAGAGCCAGCCGGATGAGCAACTCCTCGAGAGAAACGTTCTCGTCAACCAACGGAATGCGGAAGCGCAGCGCCTTCGAGCACAGGCCGCCGATCGACCGGGCCGCGATCTCCAGCACCCAAACCCCGGCCGAGTTGATCCGCAGTTCTGCATGCAGCGGGCCATGGTAAAGACCCAGCGCGCCCACTGCTCGCGTTAGCGCCTGTACGACCTGCTGTTGGCTTTCGCCGGCCAGCCGCGACGGAGTGGTGTAGATCGTCTCCTCGAAGTACGGGCCTTCCAGTGGGTCAGGCTTGTCGAAGATGGCCAACAGCCGCAGCCGACCCCGCTCCATGGTGCCTTCGACAGCGATCTCCTGGCCCTCGATGTAGGCTTCCACCTGGATGAAGTTGCTGGTCTCTTCGCGCAGCACGCCTACGTCGGGGCTGCGCAGCAGGGCGCGGATGCGGTCGAAGGCGGCCACGAATTCCTGCGGGTTATTGGCGCGTATCACCCCACGGCTGGCTGAGAGTGCCAGCGGCTTGAGCACACAGGGAAACTCGATGTCGCCTACTGCCAGAGCTTCTCGAGGATCCGCATCAACCTGGAAGCGCGTGAACTCCGGCACGCTCAGCCCTGCCTCGCGCAGGCGTTCGCGCGAGCGGTACTTGTCGCGGCAGATATCGGCCGCCTCTGGCGGGTGCGAAAGCAATCCCAGTGCTTGAGCCGCGCGTGCGGCCGTCGGCGTAGGCCGGTCCCCTGCCGCCAGGATTGCCGACAGCGGCTTGGCTCGGGCGAAGTCCACGATCTCTACTGCCGCTTCCTCAGCCCGCTCGAAACGCAGCGGCAGCGCCGCGTCCTGCCACGGGTCCGCAAGCACGTGGCAACGGTCCGTGCCCAGGACCACCGCGCATCCCAGCTTTTCCGCCGCCTCGACGTATCTCTGCGTCTGGTAACCGGTAGTGGTGGCGAGGAGCAGGACCCGCGGCTTTTCAGCCTGTGTCATGGAATTCCTACGACCGCCGCCGTGCGCTCTTTCCCAGGGCGGTCAGGAAAATGGCGCTCTTGCCCTGGGCGTGGGGCGAGAAGAAATTGGTGACATCGTCATCGTAAAACGTAAGCCCGCTCGCGCCAAGACGCAGGGCGTACGTCGCCAGGTACAGCTTCCCGCCTATAATCCCCGCCTCCAGTTGCACTGCCCGGTAGCCACGGTTGCCATAGCGCTCCAGGATCAGGCGCAGGTCGGCAAGGAAAAACACAGCGACACTGGCGTCGCGCGGCAGCTCCTGTTCCAGGCCCAGATAGTATGCCTCGCGGCGGAAGTTTCCCTCCTTCAGCACCTCCAGGCGTCTGGCCTCGCGGTTGTGGAAGTACGCTCCTGGATCGAGCCCATCAACCGCGTTCACGATCAGATACAGATCGTTCAACTGGGCGCCATCGGGCTCAAGAAAATCGGCGGGCACGCCTCGCGTCGCACGGTCAAAGATGGTGGAGAGCTGGGCGAAGCTGATGGGCTCAGGGGCAAACTCCCGTGTGGATCCTCGCCGCAAGATCACCTGTTCGATCGGATTACGCGGTATTTCATCATCCCCGAGCGGCTCGAGTTCGCGGACACGCCCCAGGGGAGGGAACTGCCGTCTAGGCGTTTGGCCGCGCCACTCAGCGACTTCGTCCGGGTCGCTAAACGACGATGCCGCGTGCATCTCGCGCATGGCGGGATAGTCAACCTCCTTGCGCCCGAGCGGAACGGTGTCAAGATCAAGCGCAGGGATTTCCTCCGGCGGCGCAGGTGCAGGTTCCTCGACGTGTCCAACGGGGACAAGTGAGAAGGCAACTTCGCGATCGGTATCGAGGTCAAGCAGCCCATTCACTTGCTCATCTACGAAGCCGCAGACCACCTCCGCCGGCAGCCGCAGGGCAACGCTCATCGCCAGCAAGTTGGCGAGGATAGTACCGTTGTCCCACCCGAAGTGGCGGTAAGTCCGGGCCTGATACTTCCACGCATTGCGCCAGAACGTCCCGGCGCACACGATGATCAGCGGCGCATGCACCACAGCCGGGTGCTGCGCGGTTGCCTGAGCGAGGACGCCGCGGTGGTCACCGCTGCGCAATTTCCGCAGCGCAAAATCCGCGGGTCCGAAGTGATAGACGCCGGCTTCCAGTCCCGGCAGGTCGCCGCACACCAGGTACAGTTCGAATTCGTACAGCGCGCCGGTGCAGGCAGCGGCGCGGAAGGCGAACTTCTGCCCCCCGGGATAAGCCTTCTCCTTCGTCATGCCCGCTGAGAAATAGAGCAGAAGTGAGAGCGCGTTCAGGTCGGGCACGGCGCGTCCAGTAACAGGGACGCGTACCTGGCTGATAGCGGAAAGCGCAGCCACGCCGGTTTGCGGCGCTTCGCGCGGCAGGGGAATGGGGTCAAGGCTGGGATAGATCTTGTACGGCAGCGGCTGGTTGCGCCAGTCGAGCACGTGCGCGCTGCCGCGCACGCTCAACGGCGAGTGCTTGGTCTCATCGTGATAACTCCAGGCGGCTTCGAGGTCGCGATTGGTCATGGAGCGGTCAGAGCTTCGCTTCCAGCCCGGTGATGCGGATGCCGGTGGCGTGCACCTTGTTGCGCAGATTGATGGAGATCAACAGCGCCGTGATCTGTTCGACAATACGCGCGTTCTCCAGCCTGCCGCCGTCAACCGCACGTGCCCCCGGGATCTTGCGCGCCAGCTCGGAAGCGACCTGCCGGGCGCGGTCATCGTCTGTGCAGATGATCACGTCGCACTCTACCGGGCCATCTCCATCGAGCAGCGTCGCCGAGACGTTGTGAAACGCGCCCACCACCGCCACGCTCGTCGGAACCAGTTCGGCGGCTTGCTGCGCGGCCGAACCCTGCCAGATACCCAAAGTCCGCGTCGGACGGCCGCCGACCTCAGCGGCCAGCGGCACCGTGGCATCGATCAACACTGCGCCCGGGCGAAAGGCAGTCTTCAGCTTCTTCAACAACTCGGCGTGGCCGGAGAAGGGAACAGTGAGCATGACGGTGTCGCAGGCGCCCACGGCCCCCGCGTTCTCCGCACCCTCCACCTTGCTCGAAGTGCCAGCCCTCTCCTGGATCTGAGCAGCGGCATCGCGAGCACGCTGCGGATCGCGCGAGCCGATAATGATGTGCTCACCCGCGCGTGCCCAGCGCAGCGCCAAGCCTCGCCCCTCCGGCCCCGTGCCGCCCACAATCGCGACCTTGGAACTCACGCCGCCGGCTCCGCCGCTGCCTCCGATGGCAGCCGGATCCTACTGTAGGTGGTGTTGCGCTCGGCGGGGATGCGCCCAAGTTCGCGGATGCGCTCGTGAAATTCTTCCGGCCGGAGATACTGCCCGGCAGTGGCGCCCGCCAGCCGCGAGATGTTCTCTTCCATCAGCGTGCCGCCGTAGTCGTTCGCTCCTGCTTGCAGGCAGAGCTGCGACAGCTCGCGCCCCAGCTTGACCCACGAAACCTGAATGTTTGGGATCGAGCCCGCAAGCAGCACGCGTGCCAGCGCATGGATCTTCAAATGCTCGGCCAGTGTCGGTCCAGGGCGTGCGATGCCTTGATGGAACAGCAGGGTGTTC
>DASYTX010000304.1:0-17855 GCA_036001865.1 Terriglobales bacterium | reverse complement strand
CGCGTCTGCCGGGGTCGCTGGCCATCGGACACACTCGCTACTCGACCACCGGAGATTCGGCGCTGCTGAACGCGCAGCCCATCAGGGTGGACTGCAACAAGGGCATGATCGCCTTGGCGCACAACGGCAACCTGGTGAATGCTCCGCACATCCGTAGCCGGCTGGAAAGTCAGGGATCGATCTTCCAGACCACCAGCGACACGGAAGTGATCGTGCACCTGATCGCGCAGTCCCGGGAGCAAACCTTACCCGAGGCCATCGCCGACGCGCTGCGGCGGCTCGAGGGCGCATTCTCGCTGGTGATCATGACGCGCGACCGCATCTTTGCCGTGCGTGATCCCCGCGGGTTCCGGCCGCTGTCCATCGCGTGGATCCGTCACCCCGCTGGCCCGCGCGAGGACACGGTCGTCTTCGCGTCGGAGACCTGCGCCTTCGACCTGATCGGCGCCACCTACGAGCGCGATGTCAAGCCAGGTGAGATGGTAGTGGTCGGACCCGAGGGAGTCTCCTCGCGTTTCTATGCGCCAGCCACTGCGCAATCGAGCTGCATTTTTGAGCACGTGTACTTTTCCCGGCCGGACAGCGTGATTTTTGGGCGCCCGGTGGAGGAGAGCCGGGAACAATTGGGCCGTCGGCTGGCGCGGGAGGCACCAGTAGATGCCGACATCGTGGTGCCGGTCCCGGACTCGGGAGTCGCCGCGGCCATGGGCTACTCGGCGGAAAGTGGCATTCCCTTCCGCTTTGGGTTGATCCGCAACCACTACGTGGGCCGCACGTTCATCGAGCCGGAGCAGCGGGTGCGCGACTTCGGCGTGCGCCTGAAGTTGAACCCAGTGCGCAGCCTGCTGAAGGATAAGCGCGTGGTGCTTATCGACGACTCCATCGTGCGCGGCACCACCAGCCGCAAGATTGTGCGCATGATCCGCGATGCCGGGGCGCGCGAAGTGCACCTGCGCATTTCCTGCCCACCTACCATTTCGCCCTGCTACTACGGAGTGGATACGCCTACCAAGAAGCAGCTCATCGCCGCCAACAAGTCGGTGGAGGAGATCACCGACTTCATCGGCGCCGACTCGCTCGCTTATCTCTCCCTGGAAGGCATGAAAGAAGCCTGCGGCGAGGGCGAGAAGACCACCTACTGCACCGCCTGCTACACCGGTAACTATCCCACCCAATACATCGACGTCGAGGAGATCAAGCCGGTGGAGCTCACCCGTGGCAAGTAAGACGCAGCCCACCGATTCCGTCTAAAACCAAAGTTTTGATGAAAAGGAGTCCGTATCAGTTTCCGCCTGCCGCTGACCTGCTGCCGGGTTTGCTGTCGCACTTCGCAAGGCTACGCTCGAATTCCGGTTTGGCCAGCCCGCGTTCGATCGCCGTTCCTTCTTCGTAATCGTTCCAGGTGGCGATCATAAGGAACGGCAGAGGATTGGAGTCGCTGTGAAAGCGGCGGAACATCCTTAGAGTTTCCTCAAAGGTCCTTCCACAGCGCGAATCCATGATGCGATTGAGGCTCCAGGCAGCTTTGCGATCATCAAAGCCGGGCCAAGCGCCTCCCACCACCAGCTTGCCCGGGTGCTCTCTTTGCATCCTTGCATAGAAGTTTGCGAGGTAGTTCTCGCCCCAGTCGCCACCGTCCGGCGCCCAATTCTTGTCCGGGTGGACCCAGGCATAGTAGCCGTCGAAGCGGTCGGCATATTCGGATTTCTCGTCCTTGTAGATCAACAGCGGGGGCACCTCCCAGCTATCGACGTAGTTGCGCACAATCTTCCAGTCGGTGCGCCCACGCTTGGGAAAGATGAAGATGACTGGCCGGCCGTTGTAGGTCATATACGCCTCTCGGCCCGGAGCGCCAGGACCAATGTAAGCGTGATAGGCCTTTTCAAAAGCTAGGATGGCGTCATCCGTGGCGTGACCGGTGTCCTCCTCGGTTTCGTCATACATGATGGCCACCTGGAAGTTATTCTCGGCGGCCGCCTTCTGCATCAGGGCATAGGCTTTGTCCAGGAAGGGCAGCCGGGGGCCGTACCAGTCAACAGCAAAGGCGAAGATGCCCAAGCTCTTAGCCTGCTCGATCTGCTTCTTGATCACGACTGTGTCATGGGAGGAGTAGCCGACATCGATGTGCTTGGGATCGCCAAACCAAGGTTGGTACACCGCAATGATTTTGGGCCAGCCCTCGGGATTGTGCGCGGTGCCGCGGAGGGTGCGGTGCACATCCCGCCGGGCACAACCCGTGGCCGCGAGCACGATCCCTGCAAGCAGGGCTGCGGCTAGTGATTTCCTCATAAAAAAATAATTTTAATCTGGCCTTCAGCGCTATTCGATGAAGCCGCAGGTGAACGGGTTGGTTATCAAGCAGGCCTCCTGCAGCATCAGCGGGCGAATGGCTGGCAGACCGGCATCACTTGAACCCCCGCGCTAGCGGCACACTGGCCTGAGTTCCTACGCACCTGCTAGCGAGTGTCCAACCACGTCGGCTCAGAACTATGGCACGGCTTGCAGGTAACGGACCTGCCAGCGGTCCGCTCCTGGGGTCATGAGCACGATGAAGCGCAACGTGGCTTGTTCGTTGTGGACAACGCGGTTTCCGTCCAGCACCTGGATATGGACCTGCGCCGTGTCGCGTAACTCCATGGCAGAGCCATCGGGGGAATAGAAGATACCCTGCAGGTTGTGCACGCCATGGGAATAGCTGACGCGAACGCCAATCTTGACTTGGTCCTCCAGAGCCTGCGTCAACCTCTCCTTGGCGAACCCCACGAGATAGCCGTTTTCGAGTAGATCGCGCTGGTTCTCGGCCAAAGCCCGCGCCATCGTCTGCCAGGCAAGTCCGTAATCGCGGATGATGTTCTTGTGTGTGATGTCCTCGATGGCGCGTGGCCCCATCAAGCTGGTATCCAGCTTGACCTTGGGAGCGGAGGTGTCGGTTGCGGCACGCAGTGTTGCGGGAATTGTGATCGTTCCGATCGCCGCAGAGATCAGAATTAGAGCGCAAAGCGGTGCAAGCCTGAGCTTCATTGTCCCTCTCCGACGCGAATCTCATTCCCGATCACAACGCTGGACGCCACCGAGATGCTTGCCGCGCCAGGATCGGGGATCTGCGTGCTGGCCACTCCGCGCTTGATAGGGGCATCCACCGTGCTTTTCCCTTTGCGCCCGATGATGGTGAAGCTCACGATAGTTCCGTCAGGGACGGGGTTGCCGAGGCAATCTCGGACGGGATCGGTCTCGACTAGAAGCCCCCTGGCAGTGCGCTGCGCCTTGACCCGCAAACCACAGGGGGTGGCAGCAACCTGCTGTATGACCCGCGTGCTGCGAAACCCGTTTACAGCCGCCGTGAGCAGGGCGACTCCAGCTTTTCTGCTGGAATCCATCGGGGTCCAAGCCACTCCCGACTTGGTTTGGACTACGAGAGACACCGGAGGCGCGTCTTTGGCTTGCAATTCAAAGCGCACGTCCACGGGCTGCAAGACCAGGTTGCGGAACTTGTCCAAGGGAAAAGCCACAGCCCCGATGCCTTGCGATTCACCCACTGGCACGCGAGACGGATGAGCGAGAAAGCTCAGCGAGGCGGGCGTTTCGGCGCTGACGAAGAAAGCCGCGCTGGTGTTGCCTTCAGCGCTGCGTAGGATGGCGAGGTAACGTCCCGAGATGCGAACGTCCGTCCCTGCGATCCGAATCTCCTCTCCCAGGCGAATCTTTTGCCTGGCCACATGGCCGGGCCCCACCAGATAAAAATCCGCCTCCCCGCGGCCGCTCGTGGCGATGCTAAACGTGTTTCCCGCCGTCACCATTGGGGGAACCCGGAGCTCGGCTGGGTTCGCGACACCGACGCCGCCAAAGATGAGCAGCAGGAAAGTGAAGGGTAGCTTGCGCATGTTACGACTGTCCGGAGTTGTAGTGATTCACGACCACGCGATAGGTCTGAACCCTGGCAGCGATATCTTCGGGAATCTCCAGCTGGAAGGGCTGAGGCATCTGCGGGAGCAAGGCCTGATCCACATATCCACTGGAGACCCAGATGACCTTGCCGTTGTTGTCATAGTAGGTTGCCAGCACCTGCGAGATATTGACCACCTGGCCGCTCTGATTGACGAGTTCTCCTCGCAACACTTGTTTTCCCTGCGGAGCAGTATCGAGGCGCTGGTTAAGGATGGCGATCACCGGATCCGCAGATGCCGGCACCAGGAGCGCCTTGGCATCCATGCGAACGCTCTTGACCCGGTCGAGCTTCATGCCGGGAAAATCGATGCGATAGGGAGAGACTCCCGCGGGCAGCAGGGTGTGGGAGATCTTGTCGAAGCTACTTTCCTGGGCCAGGGGGTTACCCTGAGCATCGAGCAGCGTGGCGTTCACATCAACGAAGGCGGGTACCGTGTCCTCGTTGACGATTTCTCCCAGGACCACCACTCCATTTCGGTTGTCCGCGGCGCTCATAGAGATAATACGCACTCGCGGGGCATCAACATTCTGCGTGCCCCAATCGTCTTCCGGGCCGCGGTTGATGACGTCCCAGCGCAGATAGGTGACGGGCACCACCTGGGGCGGCACTTTCGGTTCACTGGGCGCCGGCCAAACCACCTTCCACGTCTGGCCTTCGCGGACCACCTTGAGGTCCCGCATCTCGTAGATGGCCCCGACAGCCGTGGCCCAGTGCAGCCTGACGCGCACTAGCGCATCGTCGTCGGTGGCGTGCATGAGTTGTGTCTCGAACGATTCCAGGCCGGAGTAGGTCTTCAAGCTGCCGTGCGTGCCGGTCAGATCACGGGTGAAAGCGGCGAGCGCAACGTCGCTGGAGTTGGCGACTTGGGAATAGGCGCGGTTGAAGTCCCGCCTGCGGACGTCGTCAAACAAGCTGCGCACGGCATCTTCCGGAGTTGTCGAGGCATGCAACATGCCGGGAAGCGCGCTTCCAGAAGCTAACCCCACGGTTGTTCCCAGCTGGGTCGGTCGCACTAGGCCCATGGCGAGCAGCGCGACGGTGGCGATCAGGACAACGAGCGGCAGGCGGCTCATCACTTGGCCTCTCGAGCATAGTTGGCTTGGGCCGCGACCGCAGGAAATTCCAGCGACTCACGCAGGCGCTTGCGGTCCGGCAACAACAGCACCAGGGCTATGGCCACAATGCTGCTGCCAAAGGGCAGCGTGCCCCAGAGGATGCCGGCCCACCGCTGGGGGACAGCATCGGAGTCGATCTTTCTCGCGGGGGGCACGCTTTCCTTGGACCAGGCGGTGATCCGTCCTCTGTCCCAAGTATCGAACTTGCGCCAGCCGGCGAAGGCCAGCAGGGGTTCGTAATAGGGATCGTGTACGAAGATATATTTCAGCCCATACTGGTTGGCATGGCGTAGCACGGCGCTGAGAGCTCCCAGCCCTTCGCTGCCGTAGTACTTGGAGTTAGTTAACTGCGCCGATCCGTAACCGGTCAGCTCCGAAAGCAGGCGGGCGGAATTGTATTCGCCATCGACGCTGCTGGCGTTGGCATAGGTGGAAATTTTGGAGAAGGCATTGCCGAAACCGAGCGTGATGTAGCGAAAATTGTCGTGACCGTCGCGATTCAAGAAGGCAACGACTTGATCAACGTCGAGGTACCCGCCCGGGTTTTGCGGGGTGTGCCTGAGCCAGAACATGGCCAGGGAGAAAGAAGCGATGGTGGCCAGGGACAGACCGACTACAGCCCTGTGGTGGTAGCGGTCAATGAGGTGAACAGCGAATAGCCCAATGAAAGGCAATGCCATGATCGCGGCCAAAAGCGTGAAACGTTCGAAGGTGAGGATGTCAAAGGCACGGCCCAGGAGCCAGCGCGGCAGGGGCGTCGTTCCTCCAAGGCCGATCAGGAAGGTAAGCCAGAAGCCGAACAATAGAGGCCGCAACCTCGGATTCGCCGAGCCCCGCAGCAAAATAAAAGGTAGTGCGATGAGCAGCGCTCCGTAGGGCACGACCAGATAGTTCATGACCGCGAGGCTGTTCAGCAGGTAGTTGCTGCGGCTGGCATGGGGAATCGGGATCTGCTTGATGGGGTGCTGGATGATCGCCATCCAGTAGGGAAGGAGAATTACCCCGAGTCCCACGGCCGCCAGTGCTGCGAAGACGATGGCGCGAGACAGCGGGGGAACGGACGAAGCGTCTGGATCCTCGCGCTTCCTGTCCAGCCAAGCCAGCCACAAGACGGGCAGGAAACACAGGAAGCTGCCAAAGATGATGGTGACGTGATGCACCGCACCCGCCGAAAAGGTAAGAAACAAGCCTTTCAACAGCGCCCGCGGTTTTCCGGCCCCTACCCAGTCGTAGAAGTAGGGCAAAGCATTCACCAACAGGGGCGCTGAAAGCGTGGTGGAGAGCTGCCCCGAGTAGTAAACCAGGAATACCAGGGTGCCCACGAAAATGCTGCCCAGGGCAGCATAGCTTGCGGCACGCTTGTCCACCCACAAGCGCGCAAAGCGGTAGACGCCTACCGCCAGCAGCAGTACAGCAATTAGCTGCACCACCATGTAACCCATGTTTAGGCCGAGGACATGGGACAACAGCGCGATCCACTGGTGCTCAAGGGGTGGGTAGGTGGTCTGGGAGAATCCGGCAAACCATTTCTCATTCCAGGGATTGAACCAATGCTCGGCGTAATGGGCCGAGAAGAAGATATGGAAATTGGTATCATACGAGTTGGCTGGCAACTGCATCATCAAAAGCGGACCGTGTACTGCCAAGGCCAACAGGATGATGAAGAGCGGCGGAATGGGACGGCTAAGCCACTGGGTAGGCGACGTAGAGATCACAAAAATTCCTCCGCCTTCAAATCCGGCAGCAGATTGGATTCCGAAACCGATTGGTCGGGTTTTCTCGCTGCCGGCCTTGTTTTTCTTCCACTAACGCAGCCGCGGGTGGGTCGCCGGGGGCCCACATTTGATCCACGCGGGTATCCATCTGAAAGCAAAACTGCATAGCGCTGGGGTGGCTCTGGCTGCTTTTTTTGTATGGCTGGCATCAGAGCTGTTGGAAGTGTGGCTGCGACTAAGGACCTCGCCGGATTCTCGTTCCCTGGTGCTCGCGTGAAAATACTCGTCGTCTCGGTGCTTGCTTTTATGATGGTGGCAAGCGGTCTTCCCATCGCCGGTCAGACATTTGAAATCAAAAAGCCCGCGGACGCGGATTCTGCAAAACAGAAAAAGAGAGCGGTCAGCTCCGACGCGGTCCGTGATGCGCGCGGAGAAATTGGCTGGGGTTCGAGCATCGAAGTGGCGCGTCAAGCGCGGGCCGCTGAGGACGCCCTGAAGCGCGGCAATTATGCCGCCGCAGTAGCTTTTGCCGAGCGTGCCGCGCGTGCCGCCCCGCAGAACACCCAGTTGTGGTTCCTGTTGGGCTACGCGGCCCGCCTCGCGGGGCGCTATGGGACTTCTGTGGAGGCGTTCCGCCGGGGACTCCAGAACGAACCCGGCTCCCTCCAAGGCCTATCAGGATTAGCACAGACTTATGCTCGCATGGGCCGCACAGGCGAAGCCAAGAAGCTGCTGACCCAGGTGATCGCCGCCAACCCGCGCAGCCCCAATGACCTGCTGCTGGCCGGCGACCTTTTCCTGCAAACCGGCGAGCCCCGACAAGCGCTGGAGCTGCTGCACCGGGCTGAAACGATGCAGCCGGGCGTACGCTCGGAATTGCTGCTGGCGGTCGCCTACCGCCGGTTGAACCAACCCGAAAAGTCCAGGCAGTACCTGGAAGCCGCTAGAAGCAAGGCACCCCAGAGTCGAGACGTGCTGCGCGCCGTGGCCGCTCAATACCGCGAGAGCGGGAAATATGATGCTGCCATTGCCGCCCTGCAAGCCGTGCCGGGAAGGAATCCTGAGATCCTGGCGGAACTGGGCTTCACCTACCAGTTGGCAGGCATGCGGAAGCAGGCCGCAGAAGCCTACAGTCAAGCAGCTACGGCCGCTCCCAAGGAGATAGGCATGCAGCTTGCGGCCGCCCAAGCCATGGTAGCTACTGGCGACCTGAAGAAGGCCGAGAGCTTCCTGAAGCGGGCCACAGCCATCAACCCAGGCCACTATCGGCTGCATGCCATCCGCGCACAGATTGCGCAGCGAGAAAACCGAAACGCAGAGGCTATCCAGGAATTCCGCTTGGCGCTCGCTGCCATGCCTGAATCGGTGCCGGAAGGCGTGCTGTTCCCGATCGAGATCCGCTCTACTCTGGCCGAATCATACCGGCAAGAAGACGAACCGGCCGCGGCCGAGGAACAGATACATTTGGCCGCGCAAGCCATACAGCCCCTGGATATTCAAGGCGAGGACCGACCCGAGTTTCTCCGGCTGCGGGCTTCTATTGAGGTTGCCACGGGCAAGCTGCAGGCCGCCGAGGCCGACCTGAAAGAAGCACTCTCACTCGATCCGGACAACGCCAATATCACGCTCAACTATGCGAATGTCCTCAGCAAGGTCCAGCAGAAACAAGTAGCGCTGCAGATGTACCAGAAGGCGCTCGAGGCGGAACCGAATAACCGTCCTGCGCTGACCGCCATCGCCTACCTACTGCGGGAAATGGGCGATGCGAAATCGGCGGAAATGTACTTCCAGCGCCTGGCCACCGCGGATCCTAACGACTACGTTCCCTTTTTGGGCCTCGGCGATCTGTACACGTCCTTAGGGCAGTTCGACCGTGCTTTGACCAACTACGAAAAAGCCTTCCAGCGGAACCCCAAACACGCGCTTACGGTGTCGGGCGCCACCAATGCGGCACTGGAAGCTCGAAAGTTCGACGTAGCCAAGGCATGGCTCGACCAGGCCGATAGCAGAATGAATCAGAACCCAGAGGTCATGCGCGAGCGGCAGCGTTACCTGACGTTCATGGGCAGGTATCTGGAAGCGGCAAGACTGGGGTATGAGGTTTTGAAGAGGCTGCCGGCCGATCGCGAGGCCCCGGTCTATTTGGCCTATGATCTGCTTTACCTGGGCAGATACGACGACGCCTTCGAGCTTGCCTCGCGCTACGAAAAGATCCTGCCGAAAGACAAAGACCTGCCTCTGGTCCAGGGGTACGTGCATACCCATCGCGGATTGCTCGACCTAGCGGTGGACGACTTTACCGACGCGCTGAGCAAAGAACCCAACATGGCCACCGGATACGTGAATCGCGGATACGTCCTCAACGACCTGCAAAATCCGCGTGCCGCCGCGGAAGACTTCCGGAACGCCATCCGCCTGAATCCCAAGTACGGGGAAGCGCACCTTGGCCTGGCTTACGCCAACCTGCAACTGCACCATCCCAAGGAGGCTGTCGATCACCTGGAAGTGGCGGAACGCCTGCTCGGAGAATCCAAGGCCACCCACTTGGCGCGGGCGGGGGCTTACCGCCAGCAGCATAAGCTGGAGCTGGCGAAGGAGCATTACGAGGCGGCGCTGCGGCATGATCCCCAGGACTTGGAAATCACGGCCGCGCTGGCGGATACCCTTTACGGCATGCGCCGCTACAACGATGCCATCAGAGTTTTGGAGAAGGCGCTGGCGCTCTGGCCCGACGATCCGCAGATCTACGCCGGCATGGCTCACGCCTACGCCAAGATGGGGCAGCGTGCGGAGACCTTCCATGCCATCGAGCTTGCGGAAAGGCTGGGAAGCGATCAGGGATCGGTGCTGCTGGCCACTGGAGGCGCGCTGCTCACCCTCGGGGACGACGAGGCGGCCATGGAGCGCTTCGAGCGGGCACTGCTAGCCCCTGATGCCAGCAAGGTGGACATCCGCCTGGCCATCGCGCGTGGCTTCGCGCGCCGGGGCCACTGGGACGACGCCCGGCAGCAGATTAGCCTGGCATTTACAGAGGCCAGAATTGGCGAGGCTCCGCCGGCAACCTCAGATAACTTTATGGAGGCCGCTGCCCTGCTGCTGGGCATGAACGATTTTGAGTTGGCCACCAAGTTCTTCGAAAGGGCCAAAGCCGCAGGAGCGGACGAACACGTCATTGCCATCGGCATGGCGAATGCCTACTTGGCCCAGGGGCAGACCCTGAACGCCGAGGCTGAACTGGCAAGCCTGGGCAATCCCTCCGACTACGCCCAGAACTACGACTACATGATGGCCAAAGCCAACGTTTATCGTCAGCAGCGGGACACTCGCCGCGCACTCTCCGCACTGGCTAGGGCCAGCGAGCTTTCCAGCGACGACGAAACGGCACAGCGCGAAATCTATGAAGTAGCTGCGGAAGAGGGCCGTCCGCTAAACGACAAGTTCAGCCTCATGTCGGAGACCCTCGTCGGGCCCATTTTCGAAGACATCAACATCTATACCTTGGACGCCACGCTGCGCGGTATCACCAGCCCGCAACTTCTGCCCGGGCCACGGTCTTCGTTTGAAACCCGGCAGGACATGCGCTACCGCGTTCACCTGAACGGCTGGCCGCCAATCACCGGCTTCTTGCAGCTTCGCAATGCCCGGGGTACGAGTTTCTTCCCCAGCGAGGGTGTGATCCAGGACCGGAACACCTATGACACCACCCTCAATGGGGCGCTGAACCCGGTGTTACGGCTTGGCTCCGCCGCTCTGCAGCTTACTGGCGGGCTCCAGTTCACGATACGCCGCGACACTATCTCCGCGCGAGACATGAACCAAAACCTCTTCCGGCAATTCCTCTACTTCTCGACCACTCCGCTGTTCAACTGGGTCACCATCCGGGGGAGTGGCATCCATGAAAGCGGCCCTTTTACGATGCGCGACTTGCGCTCCCGTGACTTGGCGGCAAGCCTGAGCTTTACGGTTGGCCGCCCCTGGGGCAGGACAGCGCTGGTCACCGGGTACTCCGTACGTGACATTCAGTTTGATCCGCTGATCCGCGAGTACTTCACCACCAGCAGCTACGCCGGAATCGAACGCAAGATCGGGCAGAAGGTGAAGCTAGCGGCAGTCGGCGAATATCTTCGCTCTTGGCGGGTCGAAAACCTGCGGTTTGCGCTGGCTCAGGCCATGCGTCCCGCGGTGCGGTTTGAGTACAGGCCCAATCTCCGCTGGTCCGTCGAGGGCTCGTTCGCGCTCTCCCGGGGTCAGGGCTTCCATCAGTACGACAACTTCCAGACCGGTTTCCTAGTCTCCTATGTCAAGCCGGTTGGCCGCACGGTGTCCGATGGGGGGGCAGATGTCTCGGTCCCCTATCCGCTGCGATTCTCGTTTGGATTCCAGCAACAGACTTTCTATCACCTCGGCGGAAGCGGCACCAAGCTCGCGCCCGTCTTCCGGCTGACCCTGTTCTAGGTCGAGGACGGCCGGAATATTGTGATGTCAGGACAGTCTGCGCCCGCGCGGGAGCGAAGGTCAAATGAGCGTTAATCCGGACAAACTCGCGCCGCCCCCGATGGGAGGGGGCTTGCCCGCCTACATGGCCACGGTCCGCGCCAAAACCCTGTACCCCCGCATGATGACCGGGAGCCTGATCCTGTTGGTCGGCTCCGGGTTAATGACCCTCGTAAATCTGGCATACAACGTGGGAATCGCCCGGTTGTTGGGGCCTGCCGGCTTCGGACACGCAGCGGCACTCTACACCCTGCTGATGCTGATCTCGGCCGTCACTCTATCCTTTCAGTTAGTCTGCGCCAAGTTCGTGGCCAGGAATGAAACTCGGGGTGCCAAGGCCAGCGTTTATCGAGACTTGCTGCACCGCGCCTGGGGGGTCGGCCTGGTCGGGGGCACGGCGCTGATTCTGGCCCGAAATCCGGTTTCGCACTATCTCAACCTGCCCTCTCCTAACCTGGTGGTGCTGCTGGGGATTGCTGTGGCCTTCTACATTCCCCTGGGAGTGCGGCGCGGAGCCATGCAGGGAACCTATGCCTTCCTGCGGCTTGCCCTCAGCTTCTTGTTGGAGTCGGTGGTCAAGCTGGCTGGCGCCTTTGCCCTGATCGACCTGGGATATGGGGTAACTGGGGCCATGGCGGCCATTGCCTTTTCGGTGGTGTTCGCCTACTTTGTGCCGCCCCTTGGCCGGGAAATGGCTGTCGAGGGACAACCTGGAGTTCCCGCGTCATTCCGCGAAGGACTGCAGGTCATTGTGTTCTTTGTCGGGCAGGTAATCATCAATAATGTTGACATTCTGCTGGTAAAGCACTTCTTCCCGCCTCCCGAGGCGGGCCTCTATGCCACCGCCGCTCTGGTGGGCCGGGCGGTGTATTTCCTCTCCTGGTCGGTGATAAGCGCCATGTTCCCCATTTCAGCGGCCAGTACCCAGGCTGAGACGAGAGACGGCCGCGCCGTGGTCATCGGACCAATGGTGATGGTCGTCCTGATCACCTTGGCGTTCACGCTGGCCCTGGTCTTTTCGCCGCAGGCAATCTTTACCACCATCTTTGGAAAGTTCTTTGAAGAGCTGACGGGCAAGTCCTACCTGTGGCTGCTGGTGCTATACGCCGTAATGACCGGCATCTATGCCCTGAGCGTGGTGCTGATGGCCTATGAGATGTCGCGCAGGATCGCCAACACCGGCTGGGTGCAGCTTGCTTTCAGCGGCGCCATTGTGCTGGGTATCTACCTGCTGCATAGCAGCCTGCTGGAGGTGGCGCTGGTGCAGTTGGTGGCCATGCTGTTGTTGCTGGCTACCGTATCTATGCCTTTCCTGCCGCGCCCGCAGGCACCGGACCTGGCGGTGGCCCTGGTCCCCAGTGCCGCGCGCCGCCCGATTGCCAGGAAGTTGCGCCGCCTGAGCGAAGCAGAAGTTATTTCTGAATTTCTGAAGAACGAGTTCTACCAGCCCTTTTTCGACGGCGTGCGCGAGGTCTGCAAAGAGCTGGTAATGCGGGGCAACTTGGAGGACGGGAGGGAAAACCAGATCCGGCGCGAACTTCTCCTCCGTTGGCGCGGGGCGATGTGGCGGCAACTCCCCAGCGACATTGAGTGGTGGGAGGTGGAGATCGACGCCACCCAGTTGCGCCAGATCCGGGTGCTTCCAGTAGCCCAGTGGCGTCGCTTTGCCGCCGTCAATTACCTGCTGCCGGAAATCGCCGAGCAGCTTCGGATAGGGGGCGAAAGGAACCCCGGGAACGGCTTCATGACGCGTATCCAGTCTCTCAGCCAGACCTTGAAAGAAGACAGGCCCGCCGGCTCAATCCTGCTTATCGGCGTAAACGAGTACAGCTCCCTCACCATCATTGAGGGGAACCACCGCATGACAGCGGCCGTGCTGGCGCCCCAAAACACCTTGCTTAAGCGGTTCAGCTATTTCTGCGGCTTCTCTCCCAAAATGATGGAGTGCTGCTGGTACAGGGCGAATCTCCGCAACCTGCTCCGGTATGCCAAGCATTTTGTGTGGAATATCTCGGACATTCCCCAGACCGACGTGGCAAAGATCTTCCCCTTCATGAAGCACGGCATGGAGGCCTCGGAAGTGCATCGCTACTTGGTGAGCGAGCCGGTCAAGAGCGTGAAGCTCACGGATTAGGATCCCCACGGACGACAATCGAAGGAGAGAGTTGCTCACCACAGCTTTGTACCGCCTGTACTTGAAACGCCCCCGGTGGCCGTGTGCGTGGAGGTGGTAGCTACGTTTATGTTTACGGTAGATTTGTAGTAAGCCCCCGCGCTGTCCCAAGCTTGCACCACGAGCTTGTAGGTGTTTGGGCTCAGGCGCAGGTAAGTGTCTATTCTGCTTGAATTTACCTGGTATGCCAGGACGTAGTCCGCGGTGTAGATCTGCATCGCAACAATCGGTTTTGTGGACACAGCGGAGGCGATTACGCGAACCGGCGACGTTACCGTTGCTCCGTTCTTCGGGGATTGAATGGTGACCGCTTGAATGGTGACCGCCGAAACCGCACCCAAGTTCACGGTGACCCCATTCGACATGTGATTGATAATGGAAGGCTTGCCGACCGCCTTGACGTGGAACACATATTGTCCTTGAGTCAGGCTGTAGCTGGAAAGATCCAAGGTGCGGGTCCCGGGCGAGAGGTTGGTAAGCGGCATTAGGTTTTGGCCATCCTTCGAGATAAACACCGTGTAGTGGTTCACGGTATTTTCCGCCCCCGAGATGCTCCAGCTCAGCTTATTGCCCAAGGCAGAGGCGGAGATGGACAGGCAGTTGTCAATGCCGGTCTCGAGTGCCGTCCCCTCCTCGTAATCGTTCCAAGTGACCAGTTGCATGGCCGGGAGTTGGTGGCTGGAGGAGTAGAACTTGTCGATCTCGGCGAAGGTGGCCAGCCAGGTCTGACCGCAGTTCTGGGCGATGTGGCGGTCCACGCTCCAGGAGGAAATGGTGTCGTTAAACCCCTTGTACACAGAGCCGTAGGTCAGCATCTGGGGATACTGTTGGGCTATTTTGTAGAAGAAGTCGAAATAGTCGAGGCCCATGTAGGTGGGCGAGGGCATGGCCGCCAAGGTGGGAGGTTCGATCCAGGCAAAGGCACCGTTGCTGCCCACGTAGTTGTAGGCGACCGTGTTGCGGGAGATGAATATAGGATTGCCGGGCACCGAGGCCCGAATCCGATTCCAGTCCAGTTGGGGGTACTTCTCCAAGCCAAAAAAGAACACCACGGGACGCCCATTCAGCCTCATGTAGCGAGGGGAAGGCTGGAAGGTGACGTACACGTAGCTCAGGTCGCTGATGACCTGATCCGTCAGGTCGCATCCGGGGGTCCAAAGGCAGTATTTAAGCGCCCCGACATCCTCCATGATGGCGAACTCAAAGCCGGTACGGTATTGCGCCTCCTGCATAACCAGGATGGTGGCGTTGTTCTCAAAGCTTCTCGGCCCGTACCAGTCAATAACCACGCCGTGTATGCCCCGGCTTTGCATGTCGTCCAATTGGCGGCGCACCTGGGTCGGGTCATCGGACCGGTAGCCAACATCGACGTGGTTGGAAGAGCCGAACCAGGGCATGAAGTGGGCGTAAATCTTGGTGGTTGAGCCAGGATAAAGCAGGGCCTGCGTCTGCACCTTGCTGGCGTTGCCCGCCGGATGGTTGCCATTGGGCTGGCCAGTGAATGTCGGGGCGCCACTGGTGTTGTTCGAGGTTTCAGCGGTGAGGGTGGTAGTTGGAGTGATCGTGAGGGTGGCGGAAAAAACAATCTCCGACAGCCCGAAAAACAAGATAGCAAAGACAAACTTGTGCACGTTTCCCGCCCCTAGTGAGTTGAGCCTGCTGGATTCTAGGGACGAGAAGGGTTAAGAGGGATTCCGTCGAATACCTTAGTTCCCTACGGTTAAGACTCCGAGTGGCCGCTTGTAAAACAAGGGGGTCTGGTTCCGGAAAGCCGTCTGATCTAAGGTCTTGGACAAAATCTGCTTCGCGGAGCTGTGGCCACTCTGCTGAGCAACTCCTGCCTGAGCACCGGATTCTAAGCGGCTAAGGGAAGGAGCATCGATTCCTTCCCCAGGAGTGGTTCGAAATGCGCCAAGCGTTGGCTGGTCTATCACTTGTGGGTTTACTTTTTGGCTTGGGGGGTTGTCGAGGTTTGTAGGCAGGAAGTGGCGCGTCGCCGGAGGAGTTGAAGTCCATCAACCACATTGTCTTTTTGCTCCAAGAGAACCAGGCGTTCGACACCTATTTCGGCAGCCTCGATTCCTACCGTGTGCGCAATGGATTTGGCGCGCTAGGGGACATAGATGGCCTTCCTGCCAATGCTCAGAACCCCAGCTTCGACGGAACCAGCACGGTTAGCGCGTTTCACCTGACGACTGCTTGCACCGAAAATAGCAGCCCCGCCTGGAACGAAAGCCACGTACAGTGGAACCGGGGAAACCCCGTCTCGCCCACCGCCGCCTTGGACGGCTTTGTCTTTACCTCCGCCAAGTTCGCGCAAGATCAGGTCCCTCCTCTTAATGACATCGAGGGGCTGCGGGCGATGGGCTTCTATACAGAACGCGAGCTGCCCTACTACTACTTTATGGCCAGCCAGTTCGCTACCTCCAATCGATGGTTTTCACCGGTGATGTCGCGAACCTCGCCTAATCGGTGGTACCTCCTCGCAGGCACCTCCGCCGGTCGCGCCTATCCCCTGCCGCCGGGTTCACCACCCCTCGACAACAAGACGATCTTCCAATTACTCGAGGAAGCCAACATCTCTTGGAAAGTCTATTACACTGACTTGGATCACCTCGGCCGGCCAGCCATCTTCTTGAACGACTTTACGTTCGCCACGGATCCAAGGGCGCAGGGAAAAATCGTGCCGGTCGACCCAGACTATTTCAGGGATGTGGCCAACGGCACCCTGCCTGCGGTGGCCCTGATCGAAAGTGGCTACAACTCCGGGCGGGACGAGCACCCTGGAAATAACGTTCAGAGGGGGGCAGCCTACGCAGCAAGCCTGATCAACGCGCTGATGTCCAGTTCGTCGTGGAACGACTCGGTTTTCATTTGGACCTTCGACGAGGCTGGCGGACTATTTGATCATGTGGCACCGGCTCCCGCCGTCCCCCCAGTAAGTGCGCCCACCCAAAACGATAGTCCCACCCCGACCGACCTCTTCCCGGGGGATATCTGCACCAATCCCGGTGAAACGGGGCCAAACTGCAGTTTCAGCTTCACTGGCTACCGCATTCCGCTTATGGTGATCTCTCCTTTCACCAGGAAGCATTATGTCTCTGACACCAATGCCGACTTTACTGCCATCCTAAAGCTGATCGAAACCCGCTTCGGGTTGTCCAGCCTGACGGCGCGCGATGCTGCCCAGATGGACATGACCGAGTTTTTCGACTTTCAGAACGTGCCTTGGCGCACGCCGCCTGCGGGCATACCAACACAGCCTGAAGACGCGCCTTGCTACTTCAACCAACTTCCGTGAGTGATTGGGCGTAAGGCAGGTCCGTCGAAAACAGCCTTGCCTGCGGGACAGACGTAATCTCCTCGCATTCAGTCCCAAAATCGAGAAATTCCTTTGCCCTCGAAGTACTAAGTAGTTCGCCAGTCTTCCAGGCTGGACTTTGATTCCAGCGCAGCTGGCGCGGGCAAAGTGTCTGGTACTAAGGTTCGTACTTAATCCCTCCCTAGCACCGGCTTTTGGGAATTTCCCTCCCTAGTGCTTTCGCCTTATTGAGGTCAGGCTGCAGCCTCTTTAGGGTCTCCTCTACAAAACCGCCAAGCGGCTCGGCTTTCAATTAAGCCAATCCACACTGTAGGAGAGAAGGAAAGTGCGAAGCGTATGGCTAATTACACTCCTGCTGGTCGTACTGCCCACGGCGTGCCTAGCCGGCGTCGTGGTCGTCGTCCCGGCCGATAACACGAC
Organism: Terriglobales bacterium; assembly: GCA_036001865.1. Lineage (GTDB taxonomy): Bacteria > Acidobacteriota > Terriglobia > Terriglobales > Acidobacteriaceae > DASYTX01. Next base: position 670 of record DASYTX010000304.1, on the reverse strand, counting down.
GGTATCGTCACCGACCCATTTTGTGGCCCAGGCCTCATCCGTCAATGGCATCGCTTCGATGACCATCAATGTCGACAGCCAAGACGTGTACAAGATCAACTCGAGTGGTCTGGACACCTACGTGCCCCTAGCCCCCGGCACGCGCCGCGTCCTGATCAAGGCCTGGGACAACAAGGGCAACTATATGGACTCCGCCCTAACCTTGAACGTGACCTCGGCTTCGGGGAATGCGGTGACGGTAACGGCCCCTGCTGACGGTGCCACTGTCTTTTCTCCGGTTCAGTTCCTGGCGTCGGCGTCTTCGCCTAATGGGATTGCGTCGATGACCGTGAACGTGGACAGCCAAGACCTCTACAGGGTGAATTCCGACCATTTGGACACCACGCTGAGCTTGGCGACGGGGACTCACCGGGTGTTCGTAAAGGCTTGGGACAATAAGGGCAACTACTTTGATCGCACGCTAACCATCAGTGTGTCCGGATCCGGGAGCGCGAGCACCGGGAGCCCAGGAATCACCGTCAGCTCTCCCGCTAACAACGCCACCGTGCCCTCCCCGGCCCATTTCGTTGCCGTAGCCTCCGGCTCCGGAGGCATCGCCTCCATGACTATCAACATCGATAGCCAGGACGCCTTCAAGATCAATTCCGACCACCTCGACACGTACATCAAC
>DASYTX010000303.1:0-7661 GCA_036001865.1 Terriglobales bacterium | reverse complement strand
AGTTTCATGTGACCGTGAAGGAGGTCCCGAAAGAAATGCTCAACGAGGTACGTGCTAGCGCCGGGGTGCGCTAGCCGGCCCGCACCAGGTTGGCCGCTCCGCCCTCGACCGATTTAATGCGGCCAAACGCAAACGGCACGGCAATGCGCCGCGCCGTTCCCTTGTTTGCACTTTCTGCCGCTCTATTTTTGCCCGAGCGCCACGAAGGCGCGCACCTTCTCCATGGTCTGCCTGGCTCCGAGCGCGTTGCTCCCGTTGGGATCGCGGTCCAGGTAGGCTTGCAGTTCAGCCATGGCCAGGGAATAGTCCTTCAGGGCGAGCAGCGCATGTGCCTTGAGCAGATAGATTCCGGCAAAGGGGTTGCCGGCAGAGAAAGTTTCCGCCTTGGTGAGCTGCCGTAGCGCCGCGTGATAATCGCCTTTGCCCATGAAGGCCTTGCCCATCTCAAAGTAGCCCTGCCAGGCCACCGGCGACAGGGCCACGCCGCGATCAAGCTCCCGCAGGGCATCATCGAAACGTGACATTTGGTTGTAGGCCGAGCCCAGCGCGATGTGGGCCATGGCATAACCAGCATCGGCTTCCAACGCCTTCTGGAAATCCGCCTCCGCCCCTTCCAGCTTCTTGGCATCAAGCCTCAAGATGCCGCGCAGCAAGAACGCTTCGGCGAATGGCGGGTGCAGCTCTAGGGCGCGGGCGATGTGCTTTTCCGCCTCGTCCGGTTGCCGTCGAGTGATCGCCTCCTTTGCCTTTGTGAGGGCCTTGCGCGCTTTCGACGGCACCTGGTACTGGGCCACCGAGATGCTGTTGCCGTCACCGCCTTTGGGCGCCGCAGGAGCCGAAATCCGGACGTCAACGATCTCGGGGCCGCCGTTCACCTGAAGGCGATGGCGCATCGTATCCAGTCCTGCTGTCACGATGAGTTCGTACTGGCCGCTGCGCACCTGCATGAACTCCGCCATTCCTGAGCCGTTGGTGTAGGTGGAGGCTACGATCATTCCTGACCGCGCCTCGGTGAGCTCGATGCGCGCGTCGGTCGCTGGCCGGTTGTCCGGTGTACGGACGCTTACTGTGATTGATCCTGTGCCGAATATGGCTGGAGTTTGTGCTGCGCACGCGATGCTGAGCAAAGTCGTCAGTATCGCCAGGATTCGAGACCGGTGGGCCATGGCTCACCTCCCGGGTCAGTTGTAGAGGAGGACTTCGGGGCTCACCAGGTGGGGAAGCTGTGGGACCTTGGCCTTCACTCAGCACGGCGCTTTTGGCTCCGCGCTAAATGAGTGGGAATGACCCTTCATCAGGTAAGTTGCCTCTGTGCGCGTTCGCACACGGATATTTTCTTTACAATGCGGGCAACTCGGGCCCGCAGGAACACTGCTGGTCCGGCGTCCAGGCTAGCATGGCGGAGACGACCAACGTCACCATTCGTCCGGCGAAGAACCTCGAGGGGACGGTGCGCCTGCCGGGTGACAAGTCCATCTCTCACCGCTATGCCATGCTGGCGGCGGTGGCCCAGGGCCGCACCCGGCTGCAGAACTTCTCCACGGGCGCGGATTGTGCCAGCACCCTTGCCTGTGTGGCGGCGCTCGGCTGCAGTACGGCTCGTGGTCAGGATAATGCGGTAGAGATTGAAGGGCTCGGCCCCGTGCTGCGCGCCCCGGTCGCGCCGCTGGACTGCGGCAACTCGGGCTCGACCATGCGTATGCTCGCCGGAATACTGGCTGGCCAGCGCTTCACCAGCGAACTCGTCGGCGACGCCTCTCTGTCTCGGCGTCCCATGCGCCGGGTTATCGAGCCGCTCTCTGCCATGGGCGCGTCCATCTCCGCCAGCGACGGTGACCGGCCGCCGCTACGCCTCACCGGGGGCAGGCTTCGGGCGATCGACTACCGTCTTCCCATTGCCAGCGCCCAGGTGAAAACCGCCATCCTGTTTGCCGCCTTGTTCGCTGAGGGCACGACCTCGGTTGAGGAACCGGTGCGTACGCGCGACCACGGCGAACTGGCGCTGCGCGCCTTTGGCGCCGAGCTTGCCCGCGAAGGTAACCGCGTCTCCATCGCCGGCGGCCAGCCGCTGCACGCCATCGAAGCCCGCATTCCCGGCGATCTTTCCTCGGCCGCGTTCTTCCTGTGTGCCGCGGCGCTTTTCCCCGGATCCAACCTGGTTTTCGAAAACCTCCTGCTGAATCCCACGCGCGCTGCTCTGCTCGATGTACTCCGCGGCATGGGCGTGCGCATCACAGTCCTCGATCTCGAGGAGCACCACGGGGAGCTACAGGGAAAGATCAGGGTGGAACACGGCGGGCTGAAGGGCGCCCGCATCTCCGGGGCGCTTTCTGCCGCTCTCATCGATGAGCTGCCGGTGCTGGCAGCGATTGCCCCTTATACGAGTGACGGCATCGAAATCCGGGACGCCCGCGAGCTGCGCGTCAAAGAATCTGACCGCATCGCCGCGGTCGCGCGCAACCTGCGCGCCATGGGTGCGTCGGTCGAGGAGTCTGAGGACGGGCTGCGCATATCCGGCCGGCAGCAGCTCCATGGCGCCGAGCTTGATTCCGCCGGCGATCACCGCATCGCCATGGCGTTCGCGGTTGCCGCCCTCCGGGCCAACGGAGAGAGCCTAATCCGCGGCGCTCACGCCGCCCGCATCTCCTTTCCGGAGTTCTTCAGCGTACTGGAGAGCATTTCGAAGGGCTGACCCGGGGCCGCGTTATCAACTTCCGGGTGTCAGACAGGCCGGTGACATCGGGCAGCGTCTTCAGCGATCGGTCCCTTGCGGTCAAAAGTAAGCAGCCCCAAAAAGGGGCTGCTTCTTGACATTGTGCCGGACCGAACGAACGAGCAACGCCCGCATCGTCACGGCGCTGGTTTACATCTGCAGCGCTTCGGCCACGGTTTTCATCTGCGTATTCAGCTTGACGACACTGGCATTGATGCCCTTAACCTTCTCGGTCAGCCCGCGCTCGACGGCCACCTTCACCACCTGCTGGGAGTTCAAGATCGTCTGGTTGGCGGCTGAGAGCAGGTAGGCGAGGGCGTCGGCGTGCGGCTTCCACAAATACGTGGTCTTCTTCTTCGCCCAGTATTCCACCATTTCCGTCGTCATGCGCGCGTTTAGGGCCACCAAACGGCGGATGTTGTTGGCAAAGTCCGCGCGGAAGCTTCTCTCCCCCCGCAAGTTCCCTCGGAAGCACTCCACCTCGGTCGCGGTCAGAGTCAGATTGCCGTGGCGCATTGGAACCACCGTGCTGACCCTCTCGCCGGCCGCTTCCAAGAAGGCGCGGATCATCTCTTCCACATTGCGAAGAAGTCCTTCTTGATCCTGCACGTCCAGGGGAGTCAGCACCATGGCGCGCTGGGTCTCGGATTCGTAGTGAGGTTGGCTGGCGGGTCTGGGTTGTGGCCGCGCGCTGCGGCGCCGGCTGTCGACGAACTTCTTCAACTTGGAAATCCGGTTGAAGTCCTCCCGGGCGCGCCCATACTCCTGTTCCAGGATCTTCTTGTCCTCCACCTCCGCCAAATCCCTCACAATGACGTCACCCGACAGGCGGCTCAGCTCGCTGCTGCCGTCGTCCAGCAGTTTGGCGGCGAACTTCTTTATTTCCGCGGTGGCGGCACGGAACAGCTCGTCGAAGCGCACTCCGAAGAACGCGTTGTACACGGCCACGTTGGCCAGCACCAGGGGATGGTAGAAGGAGCTTCCGAAGCAGGCCTTGGTGTCGCGCACTCGCCGCACCAGCTCCGAATCGGTGATCTCGTCGAAGTACCGCAAATCCTCCACTTCCTGAGCGAAGAACCCAAACTCCTGTACCAGGTGCTGGTGCTCCTTGGCCAGTTCCGGTGGCGGGGTATCGAGGATGCGCAGCAATTCCTCGACGAAATCTTCCGCTTCCTGGCGCAAGGACTCGGCCGCGTGGCAGGCCGCAAGCTCCCGGGCGGGGCGGCACTCGCGATAAAGGAAAGTGGTCACCAAGTCGACCTTGTCGCGGTCGGATTCCATCGCCGAGCCCTTCTGCACCAGGTAGCGGGTCAGCGCCTCGGCAGTGGCGCGTGTGGTGGAGCTCTTGAGCGCGTCGCGCAGCATGAGCGGAGTGATGGCCAAATCCAATAGGCTGAGCCAGCATTGCAGCGCGCCTATCAGGGCTTTCTTCTGGCCGGCGGTGGCAGCCGGACCGTTTACCTCGGAAGGAACGGGTATCTCGTGACCTGTGTGCTCCTGCAGCAGGGAGAGGTAGAACCCTTGCACGGCCATAAGGTCGTGCAATTCGCGGGTAGCGCTCTGCGTTAGTGCCGGTCCTTGTCCCATTGTCATTGCTATTGTGGAACGGCCTGAGTCTAAGGTGGGTGCTACGATGGTACAAGTCACCAACGTAACACTCACAAACCACCGCGACAGTGATAAACAGATGTTGCCGGCAAGGGGTAATCATCTCTGTCCGCCCCTCAAGCGCACAATTGACGGACCCAGTTCTTCCGAAATAGCCTTGCATCACATGGGCAAAAAGCGACTAGGAGAGGTGCTGCGGGAGAAAAAGCACATCTCTGCCGAAGCTCTGGAAAAGGTCCTGCAGGAACAGCAGAAGACCACCGGGCTGCTAGGCGAGATGTTGCTGCAGCGCGGGCTGGTTTCCAAGGACGATCTGGTTAGCGCACTGGAGGAGGTGGGCCGTTTCCGCTACGTCGATGCCCGCTACGCTACGGTCGAGACTGCCGTCCTGGAGCTGATCCCGCGCTCCGCCGCCGTACGTTACTGCGTCCTGCCTCTAGTGCGCGAGGGCCGAAAGATCGTTTGCGTCATGGCCGAGCCCCAGAACCTGCGCGCTATCGAAGATCTGCGCTTTATGTCGGGCATGGACATTGCCCCCCGCCTCGGCCTGCGCTCGGAAATCCAGGAGGCCATCGAGAAAGTCTATGCTCCGCCGGAACCTGCGACGGAAGCGGAGAAGCTGCCGTTTGTGGAGCAGGTCGACATCTCCGACATGCAGTTCTTCACCTCCAGCTCCAGCGAGCGCAACAAGGCAGCCATTGAGGAATTTGAAGCGGACCTGCGCCGGGAGCGCACCCCGGCCGTCCGGCTGGTCTCGGCCATTCTGGCGGCGGCGGCGGCTAAGAAGGCCAGTGACGTCCACATTGAGCCCCAGCCCTTGTCCACGGTAGTGCGAATCCGCGTAGATGGCCTGCTGCGCGAACTCACCCATATTCCCGCCGAGCTGACCTCCTCGCTGGTCTCGCGCGTCAAGATCCTGTCCGATATGGACATCGCGGAACGCCGCATGCCGCAGGACGGTCGTTTTCTGGCGCGCATCGGCAACAACAACCTCGACCTGCGCGTCTCCAGCCTGCCTACCCACGATGGCGAGAAGATCGTCATGCGCTTGCTCGATCCCGCCGCCAGTCGCGTCGGGTTCACCGAGCTGGGGCTTTCTAAAGAGGACGCCGCTAACTTGGCCACGCTGCTGGCGCAGCCGCAAGGCATGTTGCTGGTCACCGGGCCCACGGGCTCGGGCAAGAGCACCACACTCTACTCGGCGCTCAACATGCTGCGCTCGCCCGGCGTCAACATCATCACCGTTGAAGATCCCATTGAGTACAAGGTCGAAGATTGCAACCAGGTGCAGGTGAACCCCAAGGCGGGCCTGACCTTTGCCAATTGCCTGCGCTCCATGCTGCGCCAGGACCCCAACATCATCATGGTGGGCGAGATCCGTGACACCGAGACTGCGGAAATCGCGCTGCAGGCGGCGCAGACCGGACATCTGGTGCTCTCCACCTTGCACACCAACGACAGCGTTTCCGCCATCACCCGTCTGCTTGATCTGAACATCCCAGCATTTCTCATCGCTTCTTCGGTGAGCGGAATTGTGGGCCAGCGCCTGGTGCGCAAGCTATGCCGCTGCCACGACCGCGTGGCCGTGACTTCGGATTATGCCTCGCGCCTGCTGGCCGCGGGCATCGTGGAATTTGAAGACACCATGTGCATTCCCGTCGGCTGCTCGTTTTGCGAGAACTCCGGCTACAAAGGACGAGTTGGCATTTATGAACTGCTCATCCTCGACGAACAGATCCGCGGCGCAATCCGATCCGGTCACCGCGATGATGAGATCCGCAATCTGGCGCGCAGTGCCGACATGAAGATCATGCAGGAGGATGCTCTGGAGAAAGTCAAGGCTGGGGTAACCAGCCTGGAAGAGGTCCTCCGGGTAGTGCCTTTTGAGTATTCTTCCGGTACGCGCTGCCGCACTTGCGGCAAGACGCTGGCAGCTTCTTTTCTGTTTTGTCCCTACTGCGGCGCCGGTACCCGGCAGGTCGCCCCCGGCACGCGGGCGCCCATGCCCACCCGTCGCGCCACGGAAGGAGTGGTCTAGTCATGACAAACATGCCACACAACGCTTCGGTGAATTCCACCCGCCGCAACGGTCGCTACAGCGCCTACCGCGACCTCTCGCTCATTTACGAAGGTCGCAGCCAGGACATCCCCGTCCGCGTGCCCGACCTCAGCCCGCGCGGCATGTTCATCAATACCGCGCGCGAGTTTCCTGAGGGCGCCGTAGTGAAGTTGCATTTTCGCCTCGACCGCTCGGGCTATGAGGTCAGCGCCCGCGGCGAGGTGCGCTATTGCCTGCCTGGCGTTGGAGTTGGTGTGGAATTCATTGATATCCCGCCGGAAGCGCAGCGCGCCATCGAAGAAGAGCTGTCCCCTTCGCGCGACCTCTAGTCACCTCTCCGCCCAGCCTGACAACCATCTCGCATGCGCCACCGGCACGCCCCAGGCAGGGGACGCGAGGCGATCCTTTATAATCCGTGTTTTCCTCGCATCGAGCGTGAAGAACAGTGGCGCTGGACCAGAAAATCTATCAGCAGCGGCGCGAGAAGCTGCGCCAGATCGAGGCCCTCGCCCAGCAGGCCTATCCTCATAAGTTCGCGATTTCGCACGACATTCCGCAAATCGCTCGCGATTATTCGCCGCAGACCGCGGAGCAGCTCCAGGCCACCCGCACCGAAGTGCGCATTGCCGGGCGCATCATGGCCATCCGGCTGATGGGCAAGACGGGCTTCGCCCATCTGCAGCAGGCCGGTCAACGGTTGCAGATCTACGTCAAGAAGGACGAAGTCGGCGACCGCGGCCTTGAGTTGTTCAACCTGCTTGACGTCGGCGACCACGTCGGCGTGCGCGGCTATCTGTTCCGCACGCGCACTGGTGAGTTGACCGTGCACGTCCAGGAGCTGACTTTCCTCGCTAAAGACCTGCTGCCACTTCCCGAGAAATGGCACGGCCTCACCGACATCGAGCTGCGCTACCGCCAGCGCTACCTCGACCTGGTCATGAATCCGGAGGTGCGCGAGGTCTTCATCCGGCGCAGCCGCATCGTGCAGGCCATCCGCCGGTTTCTGGATGCTCGCGGCTACATCGAAGTGGAAACCCCCATGATGCAGCCCATCGCCGGCGGCGCGGTGGCCCGTCCCTTTGTCACACACCACAACGCGCTGGATATCGATCTCTACCTGCGCATCGCGCCCGAGCTGTATCTCAAGCGCTTGGTGGTGGGCGGCCTCGACCGCGTTTACGAGATCAACCGCAACTTCCGCAATGAAGGCATTTCGACGCTGCACAATCCCGAGTTCACCATGCTGGAGTTCTATCAGGCGTACTCGGATTACCGCGATCT
>DASYTX010000302.1:0-5556 GCA_036001865.1 Terriglobales bacterium | reverse complement strand
CGGCAGGCCCATCAACGCTTTCGAGGCCATCGCGCGCAACCTGATGCGGGCCATCGATGGGCTGCCCGGCATGTACGGCGTGGGTATCATCTGTATGATCCTCAACCGCCAGCAGCGCCGGCTGGGCGATTACGTCGCCGGCACTGTGGTGGTGCACGACAAGGCCATGGCCGAAATCAAGCCGCACTGGACTTCCAACGAAGCCGCCCGGCCCGGCCTGCAACTGGCGCAGATCTCGTCCGATGAACTGGTGCTGATCGAGACCTACCTGCACCGCCGCTTCGAGCTGGAGCTGATCGTGCGGGCGGCCACGGCGCAGCGCATTGTCGCGCTGGTCAAGGAGCGAAGCGGGTTGGCGCCTGCATCGGGCCAGTCTGATGACGACTTCCTCGAGGCTGTCGCGCGCGAAGCCCGCGACAGCGCCCGCTTGCGCGGACCTGCTTAGCCCACACATCCTCTTCGAACGCCAGACCATCCTTGCGGAGCTCCGGCGGCAGCAGGGACACATCACCAACACCGCAAAAGCGTTGGGGTTGGAGCGCAGCCATCTCTACAAGAAGTGTCAGCAGCTAGGGATAGATCTTCAGGCCGCGCGCAGCGAATCCGCCTAGGGTCGAGACAGGAACTGCGGCGTCCTCAAGGGCCCACGCCGAACGGCGAAGCAGCCATTCAGGGCACTACGCTATGTCTCTGCCGCCCACTGCTTTTCGGCAACAGCAGCACCCTTCGCCGACTCTTCTTTGAGCTGAGCGATCGTCTTTTGCAGCCACTGCCCGAGTGCCTCGTGTACCGGGGCTTCGTTGGTCGCGTCAAACAGAGCCTTGACCGTCCCTCCTGAGGAATTCAGCGGGATGTGATGGCAAGGTATAAGTTCAGCGCGGCGTTCCTCCGGCACGAAGTCAATGAGCACGCACCGGCTGCAGGGAAAAGGACGCTCTGGATCAGCGAAGTTCAGGCACGCGGGCGAATCCAGGAAGATCTCCCGCGGCTGCCGCGGCGTTCGCACAGAACGGCCGTAACCACCCTGCTCGAGGAAGTCCAGCTCGAACTGGAGCACTTCCAGCACGTCACGACCGAACACATCAGTCCTTGGCATGGGGCACCTCCATCGCACTCAATTCTCGTGCTGCGAGGGGTCTGGCGATGGTAACGACCATCACCATCGTAGGTGACGCACATCACCTCGCGCTGGAGTCTGGGTGCCGTAGGGTCTTGATTGGTAGGACACACTCGATGATGAAATCAGCCAACATCGTTAACGAAACTAGCGACGGCAAGCAGCGGCGCACCCGCTTGCCGGCCTCGCCAAACTCCTTCGCGCGCTTCCCGGTTGGTCAGGCAGCTTGCGAATTGGCGGTCGGAGGCACAGAGATCACGGAACCCTTGCCTAGCCGCGCTCCAGCGGTTTCTATCTTCACCTCCGAGGCCAGCGCCCCATCGCCTTATGGCTTGGACATCATCGAGAGCTGCCTAACCTGCAAGGTGCGGAAAGACTACCTTTTTTGCAATCTTGCTTCCGGGGCGATAAGAGACCTGGAGACGATCACGTCCACCGGCGCTTATCCCAAGGGCGCCATCCTCTTCGTGGAAGGCCAGGCTGCCCGGGGAGTATTTGTGCTCTGCCTCGGGCGCGCCAAGCTCTCTACCTCATCGCGCGATGGTAAGACCATCATCGTGCGAATCGCGGAGCCGGGTGAGATCCTGGGCCTGAGCGCGGCTGTCTCGGGCAGGCCCTATGAAGTCACTGCCGAGATGCTGGAGCCCTCGCAGGGCAATTTCGTTGCTCGGCAAGATTTCTTGAATTTCCTGCGCCAGCACGGCGAAGCCGCCCTGCGGGCGGCCGAGCAGCTCAGCAACAACTATCATTCCGCCTACGAAGAGATCCGGTCGCTGGGGCTCTCCGGCTCCGCTTCAGAAAAGCTTGCCAAGCTGCTGCTGGAGCGCGGGGCCAAAGCGAATCAGAATGATGGAGAGCTCCGCCTTCGGCTTGCCCTCACTCACCAGGAAATCGCGCAACTGATCGGCGCCTCTCGCGAAACCGTGACGCGCATCTTTTCCCACCTCAAGAAAAAGCAGATCCTGCGGGTCAAAGGCGCCACCCTGATAATCCGTAACAAGGCCGCCCTGGAGAAGCTGGTGAGTTCGTAGACTCCTGCCTTGGCCAACGAGTACAGACGATTTGTCCGAAAAGGGCCTCGGTCCCGAAAAGAATATTCTGATCTCCTTCACAAGCCGCACTTTGTCAGGTACTTAGCGCGCTTGCTACGTTGAGCAAGCGGTGTGACAACGTCACATCGGAAGGTGACTGCGAGCACATCGCAGCTTCCTTGAAGACTCGAGAATAAGATTTCTGGCCGAACCCTCGTGTACTCCCTGGGAGGTCCAGTGCAGCGTCGAAACAAGCCGAGCACCGGCTGGCTGTACTGCTGGGATTGGCGCACCAACTCGCCCGCAACCTTAGCCCACCGGTCTGTTGTCGTTCTCAACGCCTGGAGTGTCGCTATGGACCATCGGAAAACGCGCGTCCACGTTTCAGGACAGCTCCTGCTGCTCGCTATGTTGCTCTGCGCGCCAGGTTACGCAGCCAGCAGCCAAGCAGCAGCAGCGCCGCAAGCGCCTGCTGCCAAGGCAGACGGTGACTACGTAGGCATGGAAACTTGTGTGACATGCCACGAAGACCAGCATCGCCGCTTCCAGCACACCGTCATGGGCAAGGTGATGGCCAGGCCTCGCACGGACTGGGAAGCTCGAGGCTGCGAAGCTTGCCACGGCCCGGGCAAAGCGCACGTTGAAGCCGGCGGCGGCAAGGAGACCATTCCGATCCGCTTCGGCAAGGATTCCAAGAACTCGGTGGAAGAGCAGAACTCTGTTTGCTTGCAGTGTCACTCGCGCGGCGACCGTCTCTTCTGGAAAGCCAGCCCGCACGAATCCCGCGCCATGGCTTGCGTGGACTGTCACCAGGTAAAGCAGGAGGTACAGCGGACACTGTCCTCAGAGTCGCGCTACAGCGCTCCGCTGACGGAGAACAAGGGCCTTTTGAAGCCGCAGCCGGAACTCTGCCTGCAATGCCACCAGATGCGTCGTGCGCAATTGCAGCGCTCTTCGCACATGCCCTATCGAGAGGGCAAGGTCACCTGCACCAGTTGCCACAACCCGCATGGGAGTCCTAACCCCAAGCAGCTTATTCAAAGCACGGTGAACGAGAACTGTCTGGCCTGTCACACCGAGCGCCGAGGTCCCTTCCTGTGGGAGCACCCTCCGGTCATGGAAAACTGTGCCAACTGCCACGAACCGCACGGCACCAACAACCCACAGTTGCTGAAGGTGCGCATGCCTCGGGTTTGCGACTCGTGTCACGTCGCCAGTCGCCATCCCAGTACGCCGCAGCCCCTCAACTCCATCAGAAATTTCAACCGGGGCTGCACCAACTGCCATTCCTATATCCACGGGTCGAACCACCCTTCGGGGAACTTTTTCCTGCGCTAGGAAGGAAGCGGGCATGAAGACGACAAAATCTAGCCAGTTTGCAACCCTTGCGCTGCTCACACTCCTGCTCTTCCCGTCCCTGGTGTTCGGCCAGGAGGAACGGCCCGCCGACCGTGGGAGCATCGAGCTTGGGGTCCGGCATGTGTGGGGCGACGTGTACGGGCGCCCGGATCTTCCGTTCCAACCTTCCTTCGAAACCTCCAAATTCAATGAATATCGCGATCTGAGGACCGGCTTTTTCGTCCGCCGCTTCACTCTGACTCTTGACGACATACTCGGTTCGAAGAACTACCTGAGCGCGCAATCGCGAAGCGCGATCTATAGGGACCAGAGCTATCTGGTGACCTTCGGTCAATACGGCAGGTACAAGATCCAGTTCCGCTATGATGAGATCCCGCATATCTACACCAACACCTCCCGCACTCTGTACACCGAGACCGCGCCGGGCGTATTCACCATAACGCCCGCGGTCAGGAGCACTCTGCAGGCCACCTCGGGTACCAACATTCCCGCCACAGCCCTTGCGCAGGTATCGTCCATGACGTTCATTACTCCGGCTATCCGGCGCAAGGGTGCAACCGGACTGGTGAGTTACGACATCACCTCGGACTGGAACATCTTCGGCTTGTTCTGGCGGGAGAACCAGGTGGGCACGCGCCCCATCGGGCTGCTCTTAAACAGCAGTCCGAGCGCAAGCGCCACCGCCGGTTATGGCGCGGAAGTTCCGGAGCCGATCGACTACTTCAATAACCTCGTCCGCGTGGGAACCGAGTACGGCAGGAACGACTGGGGCTTTCAACTCGCCTATGTGGGATCGTTCCTCCAGAACAACATCGGCGAACTGGTCTTCGACAACCCGTTTCGTACCACCGACTGCCTGGCGCCCGATCCGGCTTGTACCAATCCCCCGCCGCCGGGCCCTCCCGCGCCAGAAACGCCCGGCCCAGCGCGCGGGCGCATGGATCTCTACCCCAGCAACAGCGCACATTACGTGAACTTTGCGGGCGCCATTGACGTGGGCAAGCACGTACGGGCAATGGCCAGCATCACCCCTGGGTGGCTGCGACAGAACGATCCCTTCGTGCCTTACACCAGCAACTTGCTGCGGCTGGCGCAGACGGGGCCGCTGCCTGCTGCCAGTCTGAACGGAGACAAGCAGACCCTGGCCATGAATTACACCCTCGTGGCCACTCCCCTGAAGAACGTCCAGTTGCAGGCCGGGTACCGGCATTACGACTACAACAACAACACCCCCGTCCACGGGTTCACCGGGGTGCAGGGTGATTTCGGGGCACCGGCGACGACCCCCTTCCAGAACCAACCCTTCGGGTTCAATAAGAAAACCATCGAGGTAACCGGCAACTGGTTCTTTGCCAAGAAAAGCTCGGTGAAGGTTGGTTACGAAGGCGAATGGTTCGACCGCGCGCATCGCGACGTGGAACACTCACTCGAGCACTCGATCATCGCTGCTGTCGACGTGAGCCCCATGAAGGACCTATTCTTCCGGGTCTCCTACCGTCACCAGAACCGGGAGCCGGAGCACTACGAGGACGAGTTTTCCGATGGGATCGAATGCGAGGCTGGCGCTCTCGCGGCCGCGAGGGCCGCCTTCATTTTCCCGGATATTCATCCTTGTGCCCGCAGATTCGACGAGGCCGCAAGAATCCGCGACCGCGCCGACGCGCTGGTACAGTACAGTCCTTTCGACAAATTGTCCCTTTCGGCTTTCGCCGGTACCATCCAGGACGACCTCAATCGGCCCGGTGACACCAACAGTCCCAGCCCGCTGAACTTTCTCACTGGGTCAGCCGCAACCACCGGTCCTTATTACCTCTATGGCCTTTTGAAAGACCTTTCTTACAACTACGGCTTCGATGCGACGTATGCCTTCTCCAGCGCAGTGTCAGTGTTCGCGGAATATTCGCACGAGAAGTATCACAAGCGGATGACCTCGCGTTACCGCGCTCCGGCCCAGGGCGCCACGGGCTCGGCCAACGGCTGCGGCGCGAATAGCGCCGGCCTCCCCGACCGGGGAGCGTGCGACAGCGCCAACAATGACTGGGAAAGCAC
>DASYTX010000301.1:0-1989 GCA_036001865.1 Terriglobales bacterium | reverse complement strand
AAGCGCATGCGGCGCTCGGCAAGCACATGCGCTACCTGATCACCGGCGGGTCGCGCTTCGATCCTGCGGTGGGCCGCGAGCTGGACGCGCTCGGCTTCCGCATCCTGCAGGCCTACGGACTCACGGACACCAGTGGCGGCGTCACGCTGACGCGGCCTAACCGGAATGTAATCGGTTCGGTGGGCACGCCGCTTTTCGGTGTGGAAGTCAAGATCGTCAATCCCGAGCCACAGGAAGAAGCACCGCCGGCGGGCGAGGTGGCCATCCGCGGCCGCATAGTCATGAAGGGCTACTGGAACCGCGCAGAGGTGACTGCCCAAGCCATCCGCGATGGATGGCTGCACACCGGGGACCTCGGGTACATCGACCATGATGGCAACCTGTTCATCACCGGCCGACGCAAGGAAGTGATCGTCCTCAGTTCGGGAAAGAACATCCATCCCGAGGAAATCGAGGCGCACTACCTGAAATCGCCCTGGATCAAGGAAATCTGTGTGATGGGGGTGCAGAGCCAACCGGGAGAGCCGCTGGCCGAGCGTCTGCACGCCGTGGTGGTGCCCAACTTCGATCTGCTGCGCCAGCGCAAGATCGTCAACGTCAACGAAGTCATCCGCTTCGATATCGACGGCCTTTCCGCCCAGCTCCCCAGCACGAAGCGCATTTTGAGTTACGAAGTCTGGCAAGACGAGCTGCCGCGCACCACTACGCGCAAATTGAAACGCTTTGCAATCCAAAAAAGAGTTGAGCAGCGCACTGTCGAGGCGGCGACCGCTGCCGAGCGCGCTCCTGAACGCGGACTCAGCGAAGAAGATCTCGCCTGGCTGGAGCAGCCAGACGTCGCACGCGCACTCTCTGTGGTGCAGCGTGCGGCGAAAAAACGGAAAGGCGTAATTCATCCCCAGGACAATCTCGAGCTCGACCTGGGCCTGGACTCTATGGAGCGGGTGGAGCTGTTGGTGGAGCTGGAGCGCGAACTCGCTGCCGACGTGGACGACTCCGTGGTGTCGGAGGTCTACACCGTGCGCGACCTGGTAGATGCGGTACGCGCGCGTGCCGGCGCCGGAGCGGCCCGCGTCGAGTTCGGCGGCTGGGACGCGGTGCTAGCCACCGAGTCCTCCGATCCTGAAGTGCTGCTGCTGGCCAAACCGCGCCGCATGCTGGCTGCCTTCTGGTTCCTGATCGGCCGCGTCCTGAACCTACTCTGCCGCGACCTCTGTCAGCTTCGCGTCACCGGATTGGAGAAGCTGCCCCAGTCAGGCCCGTTCATTCTTTGCCCGAATCACCAGAGCTTTCTGGACGCGCCCGTCGTCGCTAGCCTGCTGCCGTGGCACCTGTTCAAGAGCGTGTTCCACTTGGGGACGAGCGAGATCTGGGGATGGGGCTGGCGACGCCGGCTGGCGCGTTCCCTGCGCCTGGTGCCCGTCGACCCGGACTCCAACCTTGTGGCCGGCATGCGCGCGGGCGCCTTCGGCTTGCAGCGCGGGCACATCCTGATTCTTTACCCGGAAGGCGAACGCAGCATCGACGGCACGCCCCGGACATTCAAGAAGGGTGCGGCCATCCTCGCCACCCACCTGAAGGTGCCGATCTATCCCGTCGCCCTGGACGGTTTCCATGAAGCCTGGCCGCGGGGCAAGCCACCGCAGAAGTTCGCCCGGCTGCGGGTGGCGTTCGGCGACCCTATCCTGCCCCCAGCCGCCGTCGGCAGCGCCAACCCTGAAGCTACTTATCAGGCGTTGACGGCCGAGCTGAGACGGCGGGTGTTGGAGATGTGGGAGGCGATCCGTGAGCGCAAGCCCCGGGAGAAGGTGGAGAGTAGCCGCGCCGCAGCAGCGGACTGAAGCATTGCTCTGGCCGTCGCGCATCCAGGGTACTGAGGTTGGTAAGTATCCCTTGGCATCAAGTACACGTCCTGCTAGCCTGTCCGCATGACAGGACTACAGTCGGCTCAACACAAAATCATCCGGGCCATGAAGCATCACGAGTTGT
>DASYTX010000300.1:0-25586 GCA_036001865.1 Terriglobales bacterium | reverse complement strand
CACATCGTCGAGCTTGGTGCCCGCGATCAATTCCCTGGCTGCTTCCTCGGGCGACTTGTCCCCGAGCACCTGCTTGACCACCGGGTGCTCGTTGCCTAACCGGCGCTTCATCTCGCCCAGCGAGTGGGCGAAGATTGCCGTTTCCAGGTCCTTGTAGATGGGCGCCGTGGAGAGCAACGTCTGTTTCAGCGAATCCAGTGCCGATTCTCGGTACTCGCGCAGGCGGTCGGAATTGGGTTTTTGCCGCTCGGCCCCGAGCCGGAACAGGTCGCGTGCGATCCGGTTCAGCGTTCCCCGGAACCCCGCGCGCCGCTCGAGGAATACGTAGGGCAGGAAGATCTCACGATGGACCTTCACCGACTGCTCGATCTCTTCCCAAGCGCCGCCCACTTCCGCCTTGAGCTTGGGATCGGCTGTTACGAATGCCCGCAGCCCCCGCTCTTCGGTCGCCTTGCCGTCGATCAGGGCCTTTTCCCTCAGGGCCTGATACTCGCCGCTGTACGCTTTGAAGCCGTTCTCCAGGCTGAACAAATCGCGCTGTGCCTTGCGGGCGTGCTCCCCTGATTTGGAGCTGAACTGCTCCAGCATCTTGATCCGTTCCTTTAGGGACTCGACCAGGAAGGGGTACTCAACCTCACGCAGGAAATCCAGTTGCGCCACGGTCTGGTTGCGGTCGGTGCCGCCAGGATTTCCGGAGACAAATACCAGCTCACCCTCTCGCACTCCACCATTGGCCCACTTCAAGTAATGCTCGAGCTTTACCGGTGTATCGTTCTCATAAATACGGAAAAAGGCGATGTCCAGGTCGTAGCGCGGATAAGTGAAATTGTCGGGGTCGCCGCCGAAAAAGGCGATGTCGAACTCAGGCGCGAAGACCAGGCGGACATCGGTGTACTTCTTGTACTTGTAGAGATGGTATAGGCCGCCCGCGTACAACTTGACCACATCGCAGCGCAGCCCCGTCTTGCGAGTGCACTCTTCCTCAATCGCTGACATGGCAGCGCGCTGGGCTTTGCCTATTTCCGCCGCCGGCATGCCCGGCCTCTCCGCCCCGCGCACGCGAGCGGTAACGTCATCAATCTCACGTAGCACGTTCAGTTCGAGGTCAGGACAACGGGCTTCCTCTTCCCGGCTGCGCGCGTAAAAGCCAGCCTTCATGTAGTCGCGCTGCTCCGTGGAGAGTTCCTGGAGGCACTTTGCCCCGACGTGGTGGTTGGTGAAAGTCAGTCCGTCGGCCGAGACAAACGATCCCGAGCCCCCGTTGTTGAAGCGAACTGAGGAAAGCCGCACGTGATCGAGCCATTCCTGCGAGGGAGCAAAACCGTATTTGGTTTTGGTTTTGTCTTTTGGAAAGGTGTTGAACAGCCACATGCCCTCGTCGGCCGCTGCCAGGCAGGTCAGCAGCAGGAAAACAGCCAGACTCACGCGTTTTGCCATCGTCGCCTCATTGGAAGCGCGGCCGCATGGGCCGCAAGATGTAAACAGTTTTCACTATACGTGAGGATGCGAGAGAGCCGCAATTGGCGCGGGTTTTGCAAATGCCGGGCGATGCGGTATAAGGATGGTCGGGCGCGCCCTGCACAGCTCTGTAGTCTGTCTTCATACCACGCAATCCTTTTGAGAGGCAGTCATGTCCACCAGCACGCTTATCCGTGGCCTGGAAGGCGTCATCGCGGCCAATTCCAGCATTTGCTACATCGACGGCGACCAGGGGATCCTGGCGTATCGTGGCATCGACATCCATGAGCTGGCCGACAACTCCACCTTCGAAGAGGTTTGCTACCTGCTCTGGATGGGCAAGCTGCCCACGCGCGGCGAATTGCAGGAGCTGCAGACCCAGCTCTGGCGGGAACGCAAGCTGGACGCGGGCATCCTCAGCCTGCTGCGGCAGGCCCCCAAATACGCTCTGCCCATGGACGTGCTGCGCACCGCGGTGTCGGCACTCTCCCTGTTCGATCCGGATGAGAAGGTCAACACCCGCGAGGCCAACCTGCGCAAGACGATCCGCCTGACGTCGCAGCTTGCCATGATCGTCGCGTATTACGACCGCATTCGCAAAGGCCTGCCCCTGGTCGAGCCCGACCGCTCCCTGTCGCACGCCGGCAATTTCCTCCTGATGCTCAAGGGTGAGCCGCCCTCTAAGACGGCCGAGCGCGCTCTCGACATCGCCCTTGTCCTGCATGCCGACCACGAGCTGAACGCCTCTACATTCGCTGCGCGCGTGACTGCGGCCACGCTCTCTGACATGCACTCCGCTGTCACGTCCGGCATCGGCGCCCTCAAAGGGCCTCTGCACGGCGGGGCCAACGAAGCCGTCTTCCACATCTTGGAGGACATCGACCGCTCCGGCGCCGACCCGGTGGAGTATGTCAAAGGCATGCTGGCGCAGAAGCAGAAGATTCCCGGCTTCGGCCACCGCGTCTACCGCACCGAGGACCCACGGGCCACGCACTTGCGGCAGATGTCGCGCGATCTCGGAGAAGCGACCGGCCAGTCGAAGTGGTTTGCCATTTCGCTCAAGATCGAGCAGTTCGTTAAGCAGGCCAAGAAACTGAACGCCAACGTTGACTTCTACTCAGCCTCCGTTTACCACACGCTCGGCATCGATGTTGATCTATTCACGCCCATTTTTGCTGTATCGCGGGTGAGCGGATGGACAGCGCACGTATTGGAGCAGCTCGACGACAATCGCCTCATCCGCCCGCGTGCAGAGTACGTCGGTCCAAGCTATCCTGCGCCGTACGTGCCCATTGATCGGCGGCAATAGCACGATGTTGTCGGCCCTCGATCGTCAATCGCCGTGTCGGCTCCCTGCGATATTACGAGCCCTCGAAGAGGGCGGAAGAATTTAGCCCCGGGCGTAAGCCCGGGGTTGGCTTTATTATTCTGGAGCCACCCTGAGCGAGGCCGCAGCGAGCAGCGCGAGCGAGGCCGGAGCGAAGGATAGCCCTGATATGTCCACGCTGGTCGAGTGCGTTCCTAACTTTTCCGAGGGCCGCGACAAGGCCAAGGTCGATGCCATTGTCGAGGCCATGAAGGTCCCCGGCGTCTACCTGCTGGACCGCGAGATGGACGCCGACCACAACCGCTGCGTCATCACCCTGGTAGGCGACCGCGAATCCATCGCCGAGGCGGCTATCCGCGGCGTGGGCAAGGCGGGGGAACTCATCGACCTCACCCGCCACCAGGGCGCACACCCGCGCATCGGCGCCGCCGATGTGGTGCCCTTTGTTCCCATCGAGGGGGTCACCCTTGAAGACTGCGTGACCATTGCGCGTCGCGTGGGCGAGGAGATCTGGAAGCGCTACCAGATCCCCGTTTACCTCTACGAGGCCGCAGCCACTACCCCCGAGCGGCAGAATTTGGAGAACATCCGCCGCGGCCAGTTCGAAGGCCTGCGCGCCGAAATCGCGGCCAACCCCGAGCGTCGCCCGGATTTCGGTGAACCACGCATCCACCCCACGGCAGGCGCGACCGTGGTCGGGGCGCGCAAGTTTCTCATCGCCTACAACATCTACCTGAACACCACCGACGTCGAGATTGCTAAGCAGGTCGCCAAGGCCATCCGCTTCTCGACCGGCGGCTTCCGCTACGTCAAAGCTGCCGGATTCCCCGTGCGCGGCCTGGCGCAGGTCTCCATGAACCTCACCGATTTCGAGCAGACGCCCATCGCCCGTGTCTTCGAGTTCGTCAAGCGGGAGGCGGCGCGCTATGGCGTGATGCCGGTCAGCAGTGAGATTGTGGGACTCATCCCCAAGAAGGCGCTCGAGTCCGCCGCAGAATGGTTCCTCCAGATTGAGAACTTCGATTCCTCGATGATCCTCGAGAACCGGCTAGCCGCCATCATGGGCGGCAAAATGGCGGTCGGGGGCCTGCGAGCCGGCGTGGAGCCCTTCGTAGAGCAACTGGCTGCGCCCACTGCCACTCCGGGCGGCGGCAGCGCCTCGGCGGCTGCTGGAGCCATGGCAGCGGCTCTGGCCGGCATGGTTGCCGGCATGTCGCGCGGCAAGAAAGCTTACCTGCAGTACGAGCGGCAGTTGAGCGACGCCATTGCGCGCTTGGCTACGCTGCGCGAGGAATTCAAGGGCGCCATCGACGCCGATGCTGCTTCCTACGAGGCGGTGGTGAAGGCCTTTAAGCAGGCCAAGGCATCGACCGATGGCGATGCCGTGGTGCGCGACGCCTTGAAGGGCGCCACCAACGTCCCGCTCACGGTGGCGGAGAAGGCCAGTGAAGTAGGCCGGATCGTAGAATCGCTGAAACCCATCACCAATCCCAAGATGGCGTCCGACTTGATCGTGGCTTCGGCGCTGGCGCGCGCGGCCATGGAAGGCGCACTGGCCAATGTGGAGATCAATCTGGAAGGTCTGGAAGACCCGGACTTCGTCGCCCAGGTACGGAAGAAAAGGGCAGCGCTCGAAGTATGATCCGCACGAAAACCTACGTGCCCGCCGATGCCGGCCTGCCAATTTCGTATTGCGGCGCGCGCTTGGCATCCGTCGGGATGAACTCGCGCACAAACCGGCGGCAGTGATGAATGGTCATCCACTTCTCCACGGCAAAGATCACTGCCACAAAGATCAGACCGACCAAGACGCTGCCCTGATCCATGGTCTTCCCGGCTTCATCTTGCATGGTGTGCAGTCCAAGAACCGTCAGGACTGAAAGCGCCAGCCAGATCGTCAGCATCGCCTCTACGACAAAATCGCACACACCAAGCAGCAGCATGCCCACGTAAAAATACCCGCCCCCAGGGATCAGCAGGGAGCGCCGCACCAGCGTCTTTTCGTCCTTGAACACCAGGCCGCACTGGTTGCAGTTGTAGACCGACTGCGTGAGCGTCCCAAAGCAGTCAGGACACAGCGACACCAGCGTACGCGCCTCGCTTACTTCACCCGCGCTGGCCGGGAGCAACGCCGCGAGCAGAACGCGGAGCTTCTTGGCGTCATCACTGCGTAGGCCCCAGTACTTGTGCGGCTTGCCCTGCCGATACGTGAGCGTGAGCATGCGGTTCAGCCATCCCGATACCTTGGCTTCGGCAAGGTCACCCCAGCGCACGGAGCGCAGGTGACGTTTCCAGGTTCCGTCGTGCTTCACGCCAAAGATCAGCAGCCGGCGGTTGGTCAGGACCAGTGTCGTCGCGGTCAGGTTATGGATGTACCAGCCAAAGGTAACCTGCTCGAATCCGCTAACCGGGGCGTGTGCCCTGGCCGCGTACAAGACGACCTCGTCCGCCTCCAGCAGGCGGCGGAGCGGACTTTCCAGGTGGCGCAGCGCCTTTTCCGCGCGCTTCTGGATCCCATTTTTCATTTCGCCTTTGTGGTTGGAGTACAGGGTGTCTTGGCGTGCTCGCAAGCCCAGCACCGGTGAAACCTGCGGCACCTGCCCGGGGTGAATGGTCAGATCGGCTTTGGCCATGGTCTCTCCTGCTTCGGCGATTCTAGGATTGGTTGTGGCGGACCATGCGCGATTTTCCACTCTCTGCGTAACCAAAAGAACAGGCACCAAAGTGACCGAGGTCAGGCCATCCCAGGGCCATGATGGTGTAAGCTGGCCGCCAGCAGCGTGGGAACCAACCAAAGCTGCCGCTGGCTCATCTGGTTCAGTATCATCATCCAAGCTGAGGTCGTATGAATCGGATTGTGGTCGCATTCGTCCTGCTAGCCGTTTTAGTCCCGCCGGCTTGGACCGCCACCCTGGGCACGGCGGCCAATGGCGTCATCCCTTCCGACGTGCAGCAGATCATCGCCGTCGACTACCGTCGCTTGGCCGACTCTCCCACCGCCCTGGCGCTGAAGGAGCGGGTGTTGCCGGACAACCTGAAGCAGTTCGAGAAGGCGCTGAGCAGCCTGGGCATCAACGTTGGGCGCGACGTCGATCACCTGACCTTTGCTTCCTTCCGCACCACCAGTTCCGGAGTGCGCATCATCGGCATTGCCCAGGGACAGTTCGGGCGTGCCAAGGTGCTGAAGCGCATGCGCGCGCAGAAGATGCGTCCGACGAAGGTGCGTTCTTCGTTCTTGTATCCCATGTCCGGCGGCCTCACGCTTACCTTCCTGGACGACTGGACCATGCTGTTCGGCGACAACACCGCGGTCAAGGCCGCCCTCGACGCCCGCGACGGTGAGGCCCAGAGCCTGAACTACAACACTCGCATCACCGAACTGATCGAGAGTGCGGACGCAGGGGCCGTCTGGAGCGTGCTCGACGCCCAGGGCACGCAGCACATGTTGCGATCGGCGCTGGGCGACGCTTCTCGGCTGGCCGACTACGAGACCATCAAGAAGCGCCTGCTGGGCTCCACCTACACCATGAACTTCGATCAGGGCGTGAAGTTTGATCTCGACGTCCTGACCTCCGACTCCATGACCGCGGCCACCCTCTCTTCGCTGGTGAAGGCGGGAATGCTGTTCAAGAAGATGAACTCCAGCGGGGTGGAGAAGATGGCGCTGGAAAGCGTCAGTATCGATTCCGACAGCGCCAAGCTGCGGATCCACTTCAGCAGCGACGATAAGCAGTTCCAAACGCTGCTGCATTCCGACCTGTTCACCGCCATCTCCCGGTAGCCGCAGCGCTGACATTTGCTTGACGTAGAGACGTAGCATGCTACGTCTCTTGCTTTTCACTGAAACTTTCGGCTCCCTTCGCCAATCTCATCCACTGATGTTGTTCGAGGGCAACGAACGCAAAGAGCTGGAACGCCGCATGGCCGAGGAGGGGCGGCTGCCGCCCGGGCAGGCTGCAACCCTGAAGTGGCCCGTGCTGCACTACGGGTCCGTGCCCCGCTTCGATCCTGCGCGCTGGGACTTCAGGATCTCCGGTCTGGTGGAGAATCCGGCGCGGCTCACTTGGGAGGAATTCAACGCACTTCCTAGGTCACAGATCACCAGCGACTTCCATTGCGTCACCCGCTGGAGCCGTTTCGACAATCGCTGGGAGGGCGTCCGCTTCCGCGACGTGATCAAGCTGGTGAAGCTGAAGCCGGACTCCAGCCACGTTCTGGTGCACGCCGAGCAGGGCTTCACCGCCAACGTTCCCGTGCCCGGCCTGGATCGGGAGAACGTCCTTTTCGCCACTCACCATGACGGCCAGCCCTTGACCCCAGAGCATGGCTATCCCGTGCGCCTCATCGTGCCCCATCTTTATGCTTGGAAGTCAGTGAAGTGGGTGCGAGGTCTGGAATTCCTTGCCCAAAACGCCCCGGGCTTCTGGGAGCAGAACGGCTATCACATGTACGGCGATCCCTGGAAGGAACAGCGTTTCGACACGGATTGAGTCGTGTTGGGTCTGCCTTGAACAGGGCGTGAGTTGTTGGCGGAAGTTGATGGCCCGATCACCCGATGGCCCGATAGCCTCTCATTTCTTCACAATCGGATTGTACCCATCGGCGTTCAGGCGCGCCCGCACTGCTTCTGCGTCTTTGATTTCGTCAAATGGCCCGAGCTGCACGTGGTACAGCTTGTCAAGTGGGACATTGCCGGTGACGACGACATCGTAATTCTTGCGGCGTAGCGCATTGGCCAGTGCCTGTGCGTCTTCCTGCTTGCTCACCGCCGCTACCTGCACCACGTATGCATTCAGCGACTTGGCTGCATCCGGCGTCTTGGGTGCGGCTGGCTCCGTGGGCTGTTCAAGCTGCGGATTGGCATCATTCTGCTCGACTGCCTTGTAGAACGTCAGTGCGCTTGCTTGCGGGCTCTCCGACGGCTGGGCCGGTGCGCCCGCGCCCGCCTTGGGCTTTTCCGCGTTCAAAACCGGCTCCGCCGCGGCAACACTCGACAGTGGTGCCGTGCTCCTGCCTAACGAGTACCCCAGCGCGAAGAAGATCGCGCACACCACCACTAGCGCGAAGAAAAGCGTTAGCAGTCGCCCTGTTCCAAGGGTTATTTCCACGTCCTCATTGTGGGCCATTGGTGCTCTCCCGCCCGCTGAATGCAGGTACACAGCTCATGATAGGGCTGGCTGCAAGGAGGCGTTTAGTGCCGCGTCGGGTACCTGGAAGCGGCAAGCAGGAGTCAGGTGGCGGGAAGCAGGACGCTGGAGGCATTCCCACACTGGGTACGTGGTACTGGGTACTGCGTAACTTAGTACTCGCTACTTTCCCCTCGCCTTCTGCTCCACCAACTTTGCTAGGTCGGACAAGATGTCGAGCGGCAGGGGGAAAACGATGGTCGTGTTCTTCTCCACGCCGATTTCGGTGAGCG
Source organism: Terriglobales bacterium (assembly GCA_036001865.1). Classification (GTDB taxonomy): domain Bacteria; phylum Acidobacteriota; class Terriglobia; order Terriglobales; family Acidobacteriaceae; genus DASYTX01. The sequence goes on along the minus strand of DASYTX010000300.1, from coordinate 17,382 downwards.
TCTGCAGGTAGCGGAGCTGGATGGTGATGGGCTCGGTCGCCAGGACGTGGGCCGCGTCGACCAGGCGCTGGGCCGCGGCGAACTCACCCTCGGCGTGGATGATCTTCGAACGCTTCTCGCGTTCCGCCTCCGCCTGTTTTGCCATGGCACGCAGCATGGATTCGGGCATGTCGACCTGCTTCACTTCCACGTTGACCACCTTCACGCCCCAGGGCGCGGTGTGCTGGTCCAGGATGCTCTGGATGCGGGTGTTGAGCTTATCGCGGTGCGACAGCAGTTCATCCAACTCCACTTCGCCCAGCACCGAACGCAGCGTGGTCTGCGCAAACTGCGAGGTCTGGTAGAGATAGTTCGAGACCTCCACCACCGCCCGATTGGGATCGATGACGCGCAGGAAGATGACTGCATTCACCTTCAAGGTGACGTTATCGCGGGTGATGATGTCTTGCGGCGGGACCTCGTGCGCTTCCTGGCGCAGCGAGACGCGCACCATGCGGTCCACCGGCGCGAACACCAGGACAAGACCTGGACCCTTGGCCGTGCCCAGCAGCCGCCCCAGGCGGAAGATCACACCACGCTCGTACTCGTTCAGGATCTTGATCGAGCTGAGCAGGTACAGACCGATGATGATGGCGGCAATGAACCCAAATGAGACCGGCATGAGCGACCTCCGTCGTGCAGAACGTGGGATTGTAGCTTACGGGGAAGTGAAAAGTGGAAAGGGAAAAGTGAAAAGCCAGAAGAGAAGAGTGAAAAGCCAGAAGAGAAGAGTGAAAAGGGAAAAGGTGTAAAGCTGTAAAGGGTTGAGCGAGGGAGGGGCCCCGGCGTTCTCACCAGCCCGAGTCGAAGGGCCCCTACGGTCTGCAACAGCGTGGTCATTCTGATCAAAGACGGCGCCTTTCACTTTTCACTTCTTCACCGGCTCTACCTCCAGCCGCAGCCCGTCTACTCGCCGCACCAACACGCGGTCTCCAGCCTGAACGTTGGTGCTCGCCACGGCGTCCCACAGCTCACCATGGACGAACACCTTGCCCTCGGGCGCCAGGGGCGTGCGCGCCACCCCGATTTCTCCCACCAGCCCCTGCTCTCCAGTTACCACTTTGCCCCTTCGCGCCTTCATCACAATGGTCAGCAGGAACACGGTGATGATCCCCATAGGCACGCTAACCGCCAGGGCAGTGGCCAGACGTACGCGCATCTCGGGGATGGGGCTATCGACCAACAGCAGCGCGCCCAGCACCATCAAGAGCACGCCGCCAGCGCCTAGCACGCCGTGGCTGACGAACTTGGCCTCCAGGGCGAACAGCACGAACGCTCCCAGGATCATCGCCACCGCCGCGTAGCGCGTAGGCAGGATGTTGAACGCAAACACCGCCAGCAGGACGCAGATCAGCCCGATCACTCCCGGCAGGATGGCCCCGGGATGGTTGAATTCGGCGTAAATGGCCAGCATCCCAACGGTGAACAGGATGAAGGCCACGTTGGGGTCCATGATGAAGGAGAGGATCTGCTGCTTGAGCGTCATCTCCATAGGGATTACGCGCTTGCCGGCGAGCCGCAGCGTGGTCTTGGTGCCATTGAAGCGGGTGACGACGCGGCCGTCGATCTGCTTTAGCAGGTCTTGTTCATCGGAGGCGACCACGTCTACCAGCTTCTGGGCCAGCGCTTCCTGGTCAGTGAATGACTTCGACTGCCGCACCGCGCTCTCCGCCAGCTCCACGTTGCGCCCGCGCTTGCTGACGAATGAGCGCATGAAGGCGGCAGCGTCGTTCTCCATCTTTTCCTTCATCGCGGTGTCCATCTTCTCGCCGCCGAAGATCACCGGGTGCGCCGCCCCGGTGTTGGTCCCCGGGGCCATAGCGGCCACGTCAGCCGATTCCAGGATGAAGAATCCGGCGGAAGCGGCGCGACTGCCACTGGGTGCGACGTAGATGATCACCGGCACGGGCGACGCCAAAATCTTCTCCACGATCTTGCGGGTCGAGTCCACCAGCCCGCCGGGCGTGCTCAGCTCGATGAGCACGGCATCGTGCTTTTCGCGCGCGGCGCGTTCGAGGGCGCGGCCAATGTATTCGTCGGCGATGGGATGGATAGTGTCTTTGACGGTGATTTTCAGCACGTCCGCCGGTGCCAGACCGCAAGCCAGCGCCAGCAGGATCATGCACACCGAAGCTCTGAAGATGGACTTCACGGGTTGCGCAGCGGCTGCGACTTCTGCGCCAGCTTGGCTGCTATCTCACGTCGGAGAGCAACCGCGGCGGCGTTCGCCGGCTCCAGTGCCAGAGCATGCGCCACCTGCTCGCCGGCCGCCTCGGGATTATTGTCCTGTAAATCCAAGCGTGCGAGGACCAGGTAGGCCTCGGCCGAAGGCTGCAGACGGATGGCGGTGCGGGCCTCGCGGCGCGCGCCCGCCGTGTTCTGGTTGCGCTCCAGCGCGGCCGCCAGCCCGGCATGTGCGCCCGCAGCCGTTGGATCGAGCACAATCGCGTGGCGGAATTCCTGCTCCGCTTCGCCCGCGAATCCGTAGCTCAGCAACTGCCGCCCACGCTCCACGTGCAGCCCGGCATGAAGGCGTGGCGGGGTGTTCTGCATCTTCAATTCGTTTAGATTGTGGATCTGCTGTGCCATCTGTCGAAATGTGGCCTCGTCGTAATAGCGCTTGATGCGTTCTGGGGGAAACACGCGGGGGAGGCCGGCAGCATGCGCCACCGGAACTGATTGCTGGCTTCCGGCCGGCAAGCCGGCACTGCCCTGAATGCCCTGGAGAATCGATTTGGCCTCCTGATCGGATGGGCGCAGGTTGATGGCTTCACCGAGATGTTTGACAGCGGCAGTCACATCTCCCGCGCGCCACCGCGAAAGTCCCAAGTTGAACTGGTAGTCGGGATCACGCGGGTCAGCTTGCACCGCCTTTTCGAAGTAATCGATTCCTGACTTGTTCCTGCGCTCAGCCACCACGCCCAGGTTGTTGTAGATCTCGGCCAGCGGAAACCGTTCGGCCACGAACTGGAAAGCATTTTCCGCGCGCTCGAAGTCACCGAGGTAGTACGACACCAGGCCAAGATAGAAGTTAGCTTCGCGTGCGTGCGGCTCATTCCGCGGGATGCGCTCCAGCCAGTTCGCTGCGTTGGCGTAGTCGCGCAGCTCGTAATGGGTCCTGCCCAACTGCAGGATGGCTTGGGTATCGATGGGATTCAGGCGCACTGCCTGCCGCAAATAGCGGAGCTTTTCCTGGCGCGAGGTGGCGGTGATGCTGCGCACGTAATTCTCAAACGCGTCCAGTCGTACCGCCGGGAAAGCTGACACGAACTGCTGGCGTGAGGTTGTCAGGTCAGTTGAGAGCAGGCGCATCAGCTCCCAGGCCAATGCCGTCTGCACTTCGATCAGTTTGGGGAGCAGCCCCGAGGCGCTCACCGCGGGCGAGAGCCGCAGCGCCTGCATGTCAAGGAGCTGCGCCTTGGCGGTGAAGACCCGGCCGTCGAACGTGTAGTGCCCCAGCACCACGTAGTCCACGTCCATCTGCCGGGCCACCCGATAGGCTGTCGCGTGCGATGGCCGCAGTTGTGCCGGAATCCCCAGCCGCTCAAACGCGTACATGCGGTCTTCGCGGCCAACCACGTATGGCCCAAAGATGCGCTGGGTCAGGATCTCCGGAAAGGCCTCGCTAACCCAGTCGATCCCGGGGGCGCGGGAGGCGTTCTCGAAGGGTAGCACCACCAGCGTCTTGCTCGCGAGCTGTGGCCGCTGCGCGAGCGCCACCCCGCCCAAAAACACCACTACGAGGACTGCCTGGGAGATCCGCTTCAAGATATTTTCGATTATAGCCACTCCTCGGTCCGCTTGCGGGTTGGCTTGGAAGGCAAGTCGCTTGCAGGATCGCTCAGAGACAGGGCCACAGAGAACTCCTCGTGTTCGGTTCCACTCCGTGCCTCCGTGTCTCTGTGGTGAAATATCAATGCGTCCGTGCGAATTTCCCGCATCGCGCCACCCTGTCGCACATCCATATCCCTATCCCTTGCGCGATTTAGAATCGGCCCAGAGGGGAAACGTCCGTGGAAAGCTCGTGTCTGCCTTTTAGCGCGATCCCGCATACCACGCGCCTGTTCCTCGACTTCCTCCACGACTTCGACAAAGTACGGCAGTTCTACCCCCGGCCCCCCTTGGGCCGCGATTGGCTCTCCGCTGAGGCCGCGTCGCTGCGCTATGACCAGGGCCGTCGGGAACAGGTTACGGCCGTCCTCGACCGGCAGAATCGCTCTTGGGGCGCATCGCAGGAGACCCTCGACAGCATCGCGCGCTTCCGCGCCGGCGCCTCCGCCATCGTCACTGGGCAGCAGGTAGCCCTGTTCGGCGGTCCGCTCTTCGCCATCTACAAGGCACTCACCGCCATCAAGTTGGCCAACGAGGCCTCGCGCGCCGGCTGCGAGTCCGTACCCGTGTTCTGGCTGGCCACCGAGGACCACGACCTGGAGGAGGTCAACAACGTCACCCTCCTGACCTCCGAAGACTCTCTCGTTCCATTCAAGACCTCATCGCGTGGCACAAAGGACGCGCCCATGAGCGCGGTCTGGCTCGGGACAGATATTGAACGCCTGGTCGAGGACGCGCTCCGCGCCCTTGGGGACTCCGAGGTTGGCGACTTCCTGCGCGAATCCTACCGTTCGGGGGAGACCTTCGGCACTGCCTTTGGCAAGCTGTTCTCGCGTCTGTTTCGCCACTCCGGAGTGGTCCTCGTGGACGCCTCCGACCCTGAACTACATGCCATCGCGGAGCCCGTGTACCGTGCGGCCATCATGGCAGCGTCCGATCTCGAGACCGAATTACTCAAACGCGGCAAACAACTGGAAACTGCGGGCTACCACGCCCAGGTCAAAGTGGCGCCATCGTCTACTCTGCTGTTCGGTCTGCACGACGGTGCCCGCGTGCCCATTCATCGCGCTGGCGACGGCTTTGCTCTGGCTAACCAGCGCCTCTCCTCCGACGAGCTGCTGCACCGCATCTCCGCTGCTCCCGAGCAGTTCAGTGCCAACGTACTGCTGCGCCCTGTGGTGCAGGATTACCTGCTTCCCACCCTCGCGTATGTTGGCGGGCCGGCGGAAGTGGCATATTTCGCGCAGGCGGCGGTGGCCTATGAGGAATTACTCGGCCGCGTGACCCCTGTCTTGCCGCGTTTCAGCGCCACTCTGGTGGAGCCGCGTATCAAGCGGGTCCTGGACCGCTATGGGCTGCGCCTCACCGACACTTTCCACGGCGTTGAGCACCTGCGGGTAGTGCTGGCCGAGCACGCCCTGCCCGGTGACCTCAACGCCAGCTTCGACCAGGCGTTGCGCTCCGTGGATGACTCGCTGGCCCAGCTCCATCCTTCTCTGGAGCGCCTCGACCGTACGCTGCTGGACGCCGCGGCGCGCGCCGGCTCCAAAATGCGTTACCAGATCGAGCGCCTTCGCGAACGTGCCGCGCGCGCCCTGCTGCGGCAGAGCGAGGAGCAGGCCCGGCATGCCGACGCCCTCATCACCTCCCTGTATCCCGGCAAAGAATTGCAAGAGCGCGTGATCGGCGGTGTTTCATTCCTGGCCCGCTACGGCACGCAACTGCTGCTCCGCTTGTACGACGTCGCCCAGACCTGCTGCCCCGATCACCAGATCGTCTATCTTGAGCCTTAGTGTGGTGATCTAAAGGTGTCGGCCGAAGACGGCACTGGCATCTTTAGCAAGACCATCACGTTTACCGCGCAATAGTCGTAGCAGCCCGAGGCCGCGGCACGCCCGTGCGGCCTCCGTCCTCCTGCAAGGCACCGAACTGCGATCTGCGCTATGATTTTGTCCCATGGCCAAGCAGCCCAAACAGTTCGAGGTCACGTGCCCGTGTTGCGGTGCAGTGCTGAAGGTAGACGTGGCCACGGAAGCTGTGATCGCGCACACCCCCCCGCCGCGGGTCAAGACCTTCGCCGACCTGGACGAAGCCGCACGCGCCCTGAAAGAGCAGGACAGCCGCCGCGAGTCGATCTTCCGCCAGTCTGTCGAGGCGGAAAGGAACAAGGCCGACTTGCTGGAAAAGAAGTTCCAGGAAGCCGTCAAGCGCGCCAAGGAAGCTCCCGACGAGAAGATCGTGCGCGACATCGACCTCGACTAACGGCAAATGGCCGACCCCGATCGCGGCCGCCGTCTCCTGTTGCTTGGCCATCGCGGCGCCCGCCTGGCCGCCCCGGAAAACTCCATCCCGGCATTCGATCTTGCCTTGACCCACGGGTGCCATGGTTTCGAGTTCGACGTCCGCCGCACCGCCGACGGCCGCTCCATCCTCTGTCACGACCCCCGGCTTGCAGGAATTGAGATCGCCGCCGCAACCTATGACTCCATCCAGCAGTTCTATGATTCTGACCTCTTGCCTGCTATTGCCGACCAGCGCGGCGCATTTCCCGAAGCCTGCCGCCTCTTGTGCCTGGAAGACGTCTTGGAACGCTATAAGGAAAGCGCTTTTCTCGACATCGAACTAAAGGTATCGATGTTGGAAGCCGCTGTCCTTGCGGCGCTGAAGGAGAATCCGCCGCAGCGCGGATATCTGGTGTCGTCGTTCTTGCCGGAAGCGCTGGAACGATTGCGCGCGCTTGACGCTTTGCTGCCCCTCGGCTTCATCTGCGATAAACGCCGCCAGCTCGATCGTTGGCGTTCGCTGCCCGTCCAGGTCGTTCTTCCTCACCGCAGCATGGTGACACGCGAGTTGATCGAGGAGGCTCACGCCGCAGGCAAGCAGGTGTTCGTGTGGACCGTCAATGATCAGTTCGAGATGTGGACGCTGGCCGGATGGGGCGTGGACGCCATCGTCTCCGACGATACCGAGCTATTAGGCCGCACCTTCGCGCCCGGCCGATGACCCCGCCGGCGCCGAGACTTTGCGCAGGAACTGGTTGCGCTCGCACTCGAACGCCTCCAGCTCAGAGGCTCGGCGAGCCTCATCCCAGCCCAGGACCTTGCCAATGCACGCCGCCGCCTCTCGGCTGCACACTTCCGTCCAGCATGCGCTCAGTGCCACCGGCACGCGTCGCAGAAGGATGTCCCCCAAGGTCGCCGCCAGCTCGTGTTGCACAGCCTCGACCGCTTCGGCCACGACATGGTCGCAGTGCGGGCACAAAGGCGCACGGAGTCGTTCGTCGGAAGCCGCCAAGCGCGCCACGGCCATGGCCCGCCGGCCATGCCAATCGGCGATGGCCCCCGCCGACTGTTCGGAGATATGCGCCATGCCTGCGATCTGTCGTGACCACTGCATCAGTGCCGATCCAATGTCTTCTGAGCAATGCCCCGTGCCCAGCAGCATCGGCGAAGGCTCTTCCGTGCGCACCCCGATGTGGCGAGCGCACTCCCGTGCCAGGCTGGCGGCGGTCGTCAGCTTGCCGCCGATGACGGAGATCATTCCCGCGGCGCCATCATCGCTGTGGTCGTGTAGAAGGTGACGGCGAGTCACCGCTGACGGCGCGTCCTCTGGGGCATAGGACAGCGGACGCACTCCCGCAAAAGCGCACTGCACGTCACTCCATGAGATCCCGGCAGCAGGGAAGAGCGCAGTAACTGAATTGAACAGGTACTCGATTTCCTTCGCGCACGGCTCGGTGCGGCCGGGATCATCCTGGTCGCGCACTTCGGTCGTACCCACCAGCAACTGCCCATTCCACGGGATGACGAAGAACGGTCGCCCGTCCACAGCCTCCGAGTACACTGCTGCCTCAGGCGCGCCTGTGAATTTCGGCAGCACCAGGTGCGATCCGCGCAGTCCGCCAACCAGCGGCGCCGCCGTCGTAATCGATGAATCCGCGCACACCTGATCGGCCCAGGGCCCCGTCGCGTTGACGACCCAGGCGGCTTCAATTCGGCTCTCTTCGCCCCTGAGTAGGTCCTGAGCGATCACGCCGCACGCTTTGCCGAAGCGGATGAGCACCGTCCGCAACCGTGTGTGGTTCCGCGCCACCAGCCCGGCGGCCAACCCTTCGGTCAACCATTCCGCTACCAATCGTTCGGGGAATTCGCACTGCGCGTCCTCATAGTCGAAGATTGCCCAGTCCTGGTGAGAATCGAGCAGGACCTCGAGCTGCCGGGCTCCATTTCTTCTGGCATTACGCCTCGCGCCACCCAGGGCGCCGTACAGCCACAGCCCGGCGCGCACCGCCATTGCACTGTGCCGCCCGCCTTCCCGCACGGCGAGCAGGAACTTCAGGGGCCGGACCAAGTGGCAGTAGTCGCGCAGCAGGCGCTGGCGCTCGCGCAGGCACTCGCGCACTAGGCCGAGTTCGCCGTACTCCAGGTATCGCAGCCCGCCGTGGATGATGCGCGTCGACCGGCTGGTGGTGCCGGCCGCGAAATCGTTCTGCTCCAGCAGCAGGGTGCGCTTCCCTCCGCGGGCACACTCCCGCGCAATGGCTACGCCGTTAATGCCGCCGCCAACCACCACCACGTCGAAGCGCTCACCGTCAAGCGAGCGTCTGGATACGGAGTCCATCACATGTTTGGATGCGGAGCAGCTCGGGAGGGGGCAAAACCATCTTGGGACTTCTCCCGCTGTGGTGCAAGTAAACTCCATGCCCCCGCGGGTTACGCAGGTGCTGGCCTCACTGTCGGCCCGGGCTATTTGACGCTGACGATTCAGGACAGCAGCAGGTCGGGACAATGTACCTCCCCGTTCGAGAAAACCCCCGCCAGAACTCAGCACTGGCAAGCCACCGCTGCCCGCTGTTAGATTGATCGTCCCATGTCAACCGGAGAGAAATTCGAGCGCGCGGTCGCCATCATGGAGCGGCTGCGCTCCCCTGGCGGCTGTCCTTGGGACCGCGAGCAGACCTTCGATTCCATCAAGCCTTTCACCTTGGAAGAGACCTACGAGGTCCTGGAAGCCATCGACAACCGCGACTGGGACGAGCTCACCAATGAACTTGGCGACCTGCTATTACAGGTCCTCTTCTACGCCCAAATGGCTAGGGAGGAGCAGCGCTTTTCCATTGACGACGTTCTCGACCGTCTTTCCAACAAGCTCGTGGGCCGGCACCCACACGTCTTCGGCGACGTCAAGGCGGAGACCGCCGCTGCCGTGCTGCGCAATTGGGAATCGCTGAAAGCCGAGGAGAAGAAACAGCGGCTGGCCGCGGGCGGCGGCAAGGCCGCCAAGGACGCGACCGATCCCGAATCGGTGCTGGCCGGCGTGTCGTCTGCCATTCCCGCATTGCTTGAGGCGTTCAAGCTCAGTTCCCGGGCCGCCCACGTCGGCTTTGATTGGCCAGAAATTGGGGGCTTGTTCGAGAAGCTCAGTGAAGAGACTGCCGAACTCAAGCGTGAGATCCAGAACATTCCCGCACCGGGCCCGCGACCGCAACTTCGCGGCATCGCCGGGGCCCGCGGAGCCACCATCCCTGACGAGCTGAAGGCGCGCCTGGAGGACGAAGTCGGCGACATGCTCTTCGTGCTGGTCAATATCGCCCGCTACCTGTCGCTCGATCCCGAGTCTGCGCTCAGGAAGAGCAACCGCAAATTTAAGCGCCGCTTCCAGTGGCTCGAGCAGGAGCTGCGCTCGAGCGGCCGCAAGTTCGAAGAAGTGACCCTGGAGGAACTCGAAGCTCTATGGCAACAGTCCAAGCAGCAGGGCCAGACCAGGCCATGACGGCAGACGTCCGCTTGCGGCACTGCGAGGGCATCGACGAGTTGCAGGCCTGCGTCGAACTGCAACAGGAGGTCTGGAACTTCTCCGACTACGACTTGGTGCCGCTGCGCTTGTTCGTGGTCGCGCAGAAGATCGGAGGGCAGGTAATCGGCGCCTTTGATAGGGACAAGCTGGTGGGCTTCGTTATGTCCATCCCTGGTTCCCGCCACGGCCATCCTTATTTGCATTCCCACATGCTGGCCGTGCACGAAGCCTACCGCGACCACGGCCTGGGACGCCGCCTCAAGCTCGCCCAGCGCGACGACGCCTTAGAGCGTGGCTTCGAACTCATTGAATGGACCTTCGACCCGCTGGAGATTAAGAATGCCTACCTCAACCTGGAGAGGCTCGGCGCCGTCGCACGCCGCTACAATATCAACCAGTACGGCTACTCGTCTTCTCCTTTGCAGGGCGGCTTGGCCACCGACAGGCTGGTCGCGGAATGGTGGCTGCGGTCCAGGCGCGTCGAGACCCTGTTGAATGCCAGCCGCCGTCCCGACTTTGCCGTGGAGAAGACTCTCGAAGTGCCTGCCGAGATCTACGCGTTGAAGGCGTCGCCCGAAACCCGCACTCGCGCTGCCGAAATCCAGTTAAGAAATCGTGAGGCATTTCTCAAAGCTTTCGCCGATGGACTGGCGGTGCTCGGCTATGAACGCGACGCCCGCGGCAATGGCAAGTTCCTACTCGGCTGCTGGGACGAAAACTGGTCGTACGGAGTGGCGCACACCGGTGAAAGTTGAAGCCCTCACCCTGCGTGAAATCCGCATGCCGCTGGTGCACTTTTTTGAGACCAGCTTTGGGCGCACCACCGAACGCCGCATCCTGCTGGTCACGGCCCACTGTGACGGCATCAACGGCTGGGGCGAGTGCACCGCACCCGAGCATCCCTTCTATAACGAGGAGTCCATCGAAATTGCCTGGCACGTTATCTCCCACTACCTTGCACCCGCAGTGCTGGGCAAAAAGCTGGAGAGCGCCTCCCACTGCGTGCCGCTCTTCGCGCGCGTCCGCGAGAACCGCATGGCCAAGGCAGCTGTGGAGAGCTCGCTGTGGGAGGTCGAGGCGCTCGAGCGAAAGCTTCCGCTGTGGAAGCTGGTGGGCGGCACGCACAATAAGATCGAGTGCGGCGTATCCATTGGCATTCAGGACACGGTTGACCAGCTACTGGAAAAGATCTCCACCGAGCTCGCCGCAGGCTACCGGCGCATCAAGGTCAAGGTCAAACCAGGGTGGGACATAAACGTGTTCGAGCGCATCCGCCAGCGCTGGCCTGACATCACGCTGAGTTGCGACGCCAATTCGGCCTATACGCTGGAAGACGCCGATCACCTGAAACAATTCGACGCCTTCCGCCTACTGATGATCGAGCAGCCACTCTGGTCCGACGACTTGTATTTCCACGCCCGGCTGCAAAAACAACTGGGAACTGCGCTCTGTCTCGACGAGTCAATCCGCTCCGCGCGCGATGCCGAAACCGCTGCGGAACTGGGCTCCTGCCGGATCATCAACATCAAGCTGGGACGCGTGGGCGGGTTCACCGAAGCCATCCGCTTACATGACACCTGCCGCGACCGCAGCATTCCGGTGTGGTGCGGTGGAATGCTGGAATCAGGCATCGGCCGTGTACACAATATCGCACTCTCCACCCTGGAAAACTTCCGGCTCCCGGGCGACGTTTCCGCGTCCAAGCGCTACTGGAAGGAAGACATCATCGACCCCGAAGTGGAGGTCTCACAAGAAGGTCTGATCGCGGTCTCTGGAAAGCCGGGCACCGGTTATCGGGTGAAGGAAGATCTGATTGAGCGCCTCACGGTCCGCAAACAAACTTTCCATTCCGGCGCGGCAAGCGCGTAGGTCAAACTTGTCACTGCTTTTCCGCCAACTGTCCGTTCTGGCGGTTGAGCAGCGCCACACCCTCCACGAAGCTCAACTGCTCAGGGACGCGGCGGAAGTGGGAAGCGGCATCGTGGGACTGGATCTTCAAAGATTTAAACAGCAGCACCTTGCCCGTGAAGTTCAGGTCCATCTCCGTAGTCCGCCAAACGCCATTTCCGATATTCGACTGTGCCACCATGAAGTGTCCGCCCTTGTCGAGGTGGCCGATGATGCCCCAACCGAACTTCACGTCGCGCACCAGCGTGGCCTCGATCCTGGCCAATCGCTCATAGCGCTGATCAATCAGCATGGTTCCTTCCATGCCCGTGTAGACCTGCAGCTCGCGGCTAGGCGGGTCGAATTTGGGATTGGGCTTGAACTTCAGGCGCAGCAGCAGCACACCGTTGGGACTAGGCTCGACACCGTCATATTCGAAGAGGAAAGCGTCAGGCAGAGCGCGCACCATGCGGGTGACTCTGACTTCGTCTTCCTTTTGCCGCTTTAGCTTCTCGGCACGCTGCTTTTCGTCGTCCACCAGACGCTGCAAGCGCTGGTCCTCTCGCTGGCGCTGGGCATCGGAGAGAGGCCGATCGTTGATGGCGATCACCCGCGCCACCAAGCCATCTTTGGTTTCGACCAGGTCCTTCGTGACCGTACCCTTTTGGTTCTGCGACCGCAGGCGGTACATAAAGCGCTCGCCCGCCTTTCCCGACTGCTCTTCATTCTTGACCATCCGGCGAACCAATTCGACGGCTGGCAGCTCTGAGGCGGGGGCGCGCTCTTGCGCGGTTGCGGCCAGCGCCAGGAGACAAAATAGGCCTAGGTAAGCGAATTTCGACACTCTGCCCATGTGGATGTAGAGATTATTACATTAGAGGTGGAACAGCTCTCCTGCTGTTGCTTAGTTTCGTCGCGCACACCGCCAGAAAAACAGGCCAGCAGGTTCGCTGGCCTGGTGAGGGAGGATGAGCAATTGAGAGCAACCGGTCCGGGCGGAAAAGGCAGTCCCATTAGTTGATCGCGTCGCCGAGAAAAACCGCTGTTCCCCTGGTTTTCGGTTCCACTCGTCGGCGCGACATTTCCGCCGAACCGGCGCAAAGACAATCTGCAAGGGGGTGGCCAAACCTTCCACTGACGCTTCGAAGAGGAGCTTGCAACTGTAATAGGAGGCACGATTTAGCGTGGCCAGCCGCTGAGAGGCGCCAGGCCCGAGCGCTGGCATACCTTTTGCCGATTCAACATTTAGCACCGCGCTTCCATGGTTGTGTACCCCAGTGCTCGCCACCGACATGATCAATGGAAGGCAGGGCGGCTGGACCGAGGCACTGCAGGCTGAAGCCTGCCTGAAGGCCAAGGCCGAACGGCTGAGCTGGAAGCGGGCGTCGCAGATGTACGTGTCCCAAAGTACCGGCGAGGTGAATCCTCCGTGAAAAACTCTCGACACTTTCGATAAAAACCTATTGGCCGCCTGCTGCGGGTCGGGGTATAGTCTGCTAAACTGTTCCTATTCGGCAGTTTTGCTGCTCTCCTCCCTGTAGGGAGCGGGCATCGCGCGTGCCATGGTTGGGGCTAAGCCCGCGTGTGGAAAACCCGCAAAGACGACGTCAAACCTGCGGCCGCTTCTCCGGTTCCATCAACTGCGGCGGCGCCCGGCACTACGTCCAAGGAGGTAACTGCGATGGAGGTTCGAAAACCGACTGAAGGTTTCCGTGCCGACATGGCGCATATCGGCAAGTCGGTCGTCATCAAAGGGGAGCTCTCCGGCAGCGAAGACCTGTACTTGGATGGCGAGGTAGAGGGGCAAATCGAATTGAACAGCAACAGCCTGACCATAGGCCCCAACGGGCGCATCCGGGCCAACATCCATGCCCGCGAGGTAGTGGTGCACGGCAGGCTGGACGGCAACGTCGAGGCGCAGGAGCGCGTGGAACTGAAGCAGAACTCGGTGCTGAATGGCGACGTGGTGGCGCGCCGCATTCTTATCGAGGATGGCGCTTTCCTGAAGGGGTCTGTGGACATCCAGAAGGAGTCGGCCAAGTCTGAAGGGAAGCGAGACAGCGCCATGGCGGCCGTCGCCACCCTGGCTCCCGCGGCTGCGGTCAGCGCCAGTGCCATACCGCCTGACTCCCACGGCTCGTTGGTGGATGCCAAGAAGTGAGGCATTATCATTTTTGGCTTCGAGTGCGGGCCATAATGTGCACTTTTACCGGCGGTCGCTGCTGGCGGATTGAGCCGGTTAGTTAGCAGGCAAGAGAAGCGGTCATGGGTGGAGTTAGCCAAAGTCTTGCACGCATGTTGCGCGGCGGATCCGCGGCATCCGCGGGTTCGGCGTCGACAGCGGAGAAAAGAGAGGAACGCATCAGCCGCCGCTCCAGCGGTCTCACCGAATTCACCCGTGCCATCGCCGGCGAAGAGGGCCTGCGCATCCTCGACCTAGGGCCGACCTCGCCTGCCAACATCGCGCACCTCACCGAGCTCGGGCACAAGGTTTACAACGAAGATGTTCTCAAGGAGTCCCTGGATCCGGCATGGCTGGTGCGCTCCGAGGACGGAGCCCCAATTATCGATGCCGACCGTTTCTTCTCCGAGAACCTGGCTTACTCCAACACCCAGTTCGACGCCATCTTGTGCTGGGACGTCTGCGATTACCTGCACGAGGCGCTGGTCAAGCCGATGGTGAACCGCATCCACCGGCTGCTGAAAACGAAGGGCGTGTTGCTGGCGTTCTTCCATACCCGCGATGCCGGACCGGATGCGCCCTACTATCGTTACCACATCGTTGGCGCTGACTCGCTAGAGCTGCAGTATGGCCCGCGCTTCCGGCTGCAGCGCGTCTTCAATAACCGCCACATCGAAAATCTCTTTCGCGACTTCGCCTCCCTGAAATTCTTCCTGGCGCGCGACAACGTGCGCGAAATCCTCGTAGTCCGCTAGGGTTCGCCTTCTGCCTTGTCCGAGTTCCGAAACCGGAGCAACTAGGCTTCGACGGTGCCGCGCGTGGTCATGGCCAGGAAGCGGGCGAACGGTGCGGCATGCAGCACCCCAACCAGGGGGCGGCGCAAAGCGGCAGGCAGAGAAAGGATCTTCCGCAGCAGGAAGGCATTGCGAAACAGCGGCAGGATCTCCTGCTGGTAGCACTCACGATAACCATCAGCGGCGACCTTGAGTGAGATGCCACCCGACCAGAACTCGGTGAGCGCGTTGGCGGCCATGGTTCCAGTGCGCACCGCGATGGAGATGCCGTCGCCGACGAAGGGGTCGATAAATCCGGCCGCGTCCCCAACGTAAAAGACCCCGCCTTCCTCAGCTACGGGCTGATTGAAGACCAGGGGCGCAGTGGAAACGGGCGGCGAAATCTGCAACCATTCGTGGCTGCGCTGCTCCAGCTCCGGGTGCAGGGTGATCACCTGCTCGAGTGTGGTCGCGATGTCGGTTCGCACCATGGCGCAAACGTTGACCCGGTCCCGGCCGATCGGCTGTGCGCCACAGTATCCTCCGTCGAAAAAGTATAGGTCCACGCTCCACGACGGCCTGGCCTCGAGATAGTGGGCCTTGAGACCGACCCACCTTTCCGGACCTTGCTCTTGCGCCTGGTGGCGGAGGTTGGACCAGCGCCCCGCGGCCACGATGACCGCGCGCGCCTCAAAATGCCCGCGAGGGGTGGAAACAGTAAACGGGCCCGAGCCGGTGATCTTTTCCACAGCCATCTGCTGCCGGCAGACGACGTGGCAGGCTTCCGCTGCCCGCCAGAGGACGTGGTCGAGGTGATAGCGCGTGATGCTTGCGCCGGGCGGATCGATGGGGACCTCCGCGCGGGTGCTGTCCACGAAGATGCGGGCGCGGGCGATGCGAGGAGCTTCGCAGAAGAGGCTATTCTCGAAGGTAGGAGCAATAGACCTCAGCTGGGCCAGGCCTTCCGGCGAAAGGAATTCGCCGCAAACCTTGTGGCGGGGGAAGCGGCCGCGATCCAGCAGGAGGACACGCGCGCCGGCGCGCGCCCCGGCGATAGCCGCCGAGGAGCCAGCAGGACCGCCGCCTGCAATCACCAGGTCGAATTTCTGGCCAAAGGACATTGCCCTCGTTTATAGCCTGTCGGCAGGCGTAACGCGAGTTCCGAAGGTACCCTCCACCCCACTCGCGGGTGTTGAAAGCAAAGAAGTTGGCAGGATATCTCGGCTAAATATCATGGGAACCTGCGGGTTAGACGGAAGATGATGTATGTCTGTAGGATATTTACATATACAATCATATAACATTTCAAATTAATGTCAAGCCCGCCTATTTCCAGACGATCGCGCCCATCCTGTAAAGGTAATGCGTAGTCAATTCGATGCGCGACGCGGCAGTCTGCTGCAGCATGCGGCGCAGCTCCGCGAGTGTATAGGCGCGGCGGATGGAGGCAGGGCCGTCGTGGCGGGTCAGGCGGCTGCGGTAGAGGGGAAACCCAGCAAAGACCAGGGCAAGGTGTAAGGGGCTGCGGCGCAGGTCATTGATAAGCACTGCTTGGCGGCAGACGCGTAGGGACTCGTTGATGAGCCTGACCACTTCGCCGGGTTCGAAATGGTGGAGGAACAGGGAAGAGCCCACGAGGTCGAAGCTGTTGTCGGCAAAGGGGAGCTGCATGGCGTCGGCGGCGACTGCCGGCAGCCTGCGACCCATATGGGACAGGGCACGATCCAGCACAACGGCGTCGAGGCGGATAGCGCGGCGGGCCAGCCGCTGCTCGACAAATTCGGGGACATCGCCTGTGGCCCCGCCGATGTCGAGCCAAGAAAGCTGCTGGCGGCGGGTTTCGCTGGCGACGCGCTCAACCAGGCTGCACATGGTGCCGGCGCCACCGAACCAGCGGTTGACCATGCGCAGGTCGGCCAGGGAAGCCTGGACCTCGGCGGGCGTTCCGGCGCCGGAGTCGAGGAGTTCGGGGATGGGTACACGCTTCATGTCGATTGGGTAATTGAGAAATTGGGTAATTGTGCGTGCCCCCCCTCACGTGGTGGCTAGAACCCCTCTCAAAAGCACTGCTGTTGCTGGCCCAAGGCTAAAGCCCGCCGGGAGAGCCAGCAGTTTAGCGGGCCTGAAAGGCCCGCGCTCCCACCGAACACACCGGTCAGGGCATTTACAAGACAGCTTCTAATGAATGCCGTCCGCTGCGCGGACTCTAGACTGTCTCCAGCTCCTCTTCCAGCAACTGCTTGTTGTAAAGGTCGGTGTAGTAGCCGTTGCGGGCGATGAGTTCCTCATGGGTGCCGAACTCGACGATGCGCCCGCCATGGAGCACGGCAATACGGTCGGCGTTGCGCACGGTAAAGACGCGATGGGAGATGAAAATTGTGGTGCGCCCGCGCATGACTTCGCGCAAGTGGTTGAGGATCTTCTCCTCGGTGTAGGTGTCCACGCTGGAGAGCGCGTCGTCGAGGATGAGGATGCGCGGGTTGCGGATGATGGCGCGCGCGATGGCGGAGCGCTGTTTCTGGCCGCCGGAGAGAGTGATGCCGCGCTCGCCGACCATGGTCGAGTATTTTTCGGGGAAGTCCTCGATGTCAGCGGAAATACTAGCTCCCTCGGCGGCATCGTGGACCTGCTGGTCGCTAGCATCCTCGCCACCAAAGGCAATGTTTTCGCGCACGGTGTCGCTGAACAGGAAGGTCTCCTGGGGGACAAATCCGATGTTGCGGCGCAGGAAGTCCAGGGGGTAGTCGGGGAGCGGGTGCCCGTCGAGGAGCACGGTGCCATAGGGCGCGTCATAGATGCGGGGAATGAGGCTGACCAGCGTGGTCTTACCGGAGCCAGTTGGACCCACTACGGCCAAGCTTGAGCCTGCGGGGA
>DASYTX010000299.1:0-9962 GCA_036001865.1 Terriglobales bacterium | reverse complement strand
CCGGTATGGTGGAACGGCAAGAATATTTATGGCGGTCAGGAGGTGCTCGAGGCCTACGACACCAATAACTGGACCTTCGTGGGCAATGTGGTCGCCGGCAGCTCGGGCGGGATTGACCCACCGGGGAATGTCTTCGGCCTGGCGCACTCGGCCTTGGGACTAGTCGACTACTTATCGTGTAACGGGGATGGCATCACGGACTTTGCTAAGTATGGGGTCGGAGGCGCCTACCCTCCCGGCGCCTACAACGTCATTAAATGTGCGCTCTCGCCAACGAGCCCTTACAAGAACGCAGCTACGGACGGAAAGGATGTTGGTGCCGATATTCCCACTGTGTTGAGCAAGACAGCAGGGGTGGACCAATAATCCACAGAGGGTTCTAGCGAGACCTCAGCCCGTTCGAAACCAAGTGGTGGCGATTCGCAAAATCGCCACCATTGCTTTTGTTGCTTGGACGTCTCTTCTATGACTGGCCGATGCTAACCAGCGAAGATGGAAGGGCTGGCTCTTACTGCCGTGGCCTCACTTGTCCACGCCGGCGGTCTTTTCAAGCACTTTCTGGATGTCGGCGCCGGGATAGCGATCCTCCGAAACCGCATTGAAGTATGGGCTGCTGGCGTCCAGGGCGCACTTGCTCGGGTCATAGGATCCTGGTGGGTAGGCCCCTGAGGTGTCGTACTTCACGAAATCGGCCCTGCCGTCCCCGTTGCACGACACGTAGTCCTTGAGCCCGAGCGCCTTGGGAGACTTTGGCCAGCAACTTGCTTTGCCGCACTTAGTATTGGTCGCTGGCGTCGCACCGCCGCTCTGCCCGCTGAACACATTGCCACTGAAAGTCCACTTCCCGGGAGCATAGGCCTCCATTACATCCACGCCAAAGCCCACATTGGCGTTCCGGTACCATACCGGCCTGCCTCTGATAGCAGGGCCAAGTGTGACACCGAGATTGTTCTTGATCGCGACGGAGCCGTACGGCCTCGCAGCCCAACGGCCCTCTGGCCCAAAGTGTGCGCCATCCCAGAACACCAGGTGCTGGTCCACAAAAGCGGTATTGTGCTGAATCAGGATCTCGTCTGGAGCTTTGGCAGGAGGGCTGCAATTGTTCAAGTTGTAAAGCAGCGTTCCGAAGCCACCCCAATTGGCCTTGCTCACATCCTGGAAAACGTTGTCATGGATGCTGACCCGCTGGGTGGCAGGATTGCCGCAGTAGGGTGGCTGGGCAGTGTCGGCGCCGTAAATTTCCACCCCTACGCTAAGGTGACGGATGATGTTGTAGCGGATGGTGAAATCGTAGTTGGCGCACCAGGGGCACTTGCCGCCCTGATTGCGGGCGGTCAGGGTCACGCCCCAGCCTTGCTGCCCCGCAGCCCAGACCGTGTCCAGGATGTTGCCCTCAAACAGCACCCGGCGGGCGTTCTTCGATTCCCAGCCATTGGCCACCTTCCAGCGCTTGCCGTGGCCGTCGTATCCGGCCCAATTGGGGCGCCAGCGCAGGTCTTTCTTTATCCAGTTGCGGGTGATGGTGATGTCAGTGGGAATGCTGCCCGGGTCGGACTGCGGTACCAGCGGGTCTTTGCCTCCGAAGGCGAGGCCTTCGCCGGCGGCCTCGATGTAATTGTTGTCGATCAGGATCGGCCCCGGCGACTGGAAGGTCCACACTCCCTGGGAGTCCGCCGAATCCTTAAACCCCGACAGCCAGGAGTTGATCACCGCCAGGTGCGGCCCGTTGGCCGCCACCCCCCGCCGCATAGCCTGATTGGCTGGGCTATGGAAATAGCAGCGATCGATAATGATGTGGTGGGGCATGTACTGCGAGGCGGGCTCGTGGAAGCCCAACTGAATCAACGACGACGACGTCCAAGTATTATTCGTAAACTGCAGCCCGATTAGGCGGTAGTGGTTGGCTGGCCCCCTCTCTGCGTTGCTGAACAGAGGCTCGCCGTTGCTGTTGGAGGTGATGGTCGGCATCCACTGCGCGTCCTCAGGCCGCACCCGGCTGCTCGGGGGCGGCAGCTTGGCCACGGCGTCGCTCTGTAGGATGATCCAGTGCCGATCGTCACAGTTCAAGATGGGCAGGGTGAAACTGCCCACAAACGTCGCCTTGTGGTCGAGCTTGAGTACCGTGCCGCATTTGGCCTTGTTGATGTACTCCTGAAGATCTGCGCCGGCGCGAACCGAGACGACGGCATAAGTCGAAGTGTCCGGCATAGAAACGTCGACTTGTTGCTGGGGCAAAGCCGCGGGCCCATCCGTCTCTGCTGCAGGCTTCCGAGCCTGCAGCGAGGGGCGTTCGCTTTGCTGGGGACCCATGGCGAACACAAGCCACACTTGGCACCCTGCCGCCACTGCCAGGAAAAACACTCGGATCGCTCTGTGCATAGCTTGCCTAACGCCCTCAATTGCCCTCAGCCGGTATCTTGTCGAACAGAAGTAGAGCACCTAACGGTCGACCTTTGGTGTCCTCCTGACTGATCCAATAATTGAAGGCGGCCAAGTACGGTTCCAGCGGCAGAATCGCCACCCGTAATGGTCGTGGTAGGCGCGGGGTCGCAATCCAGGGATCGATTGGCAGCCACTCACCCATGATAAAGCTGGCGCGGGGCGCAAAACCGTCACATCGCAGGCGCGTGGCTAGGGTTACTTTGTCATAGTGCCGCTCGTACCAGACTTTCTGGGGCTGCGGGATGCCCTTGCTGTCGTAGTCCAAGTAGATCTCTTGGTGTTGGCGTCTGTAAGGAACCTGCACAATAAGTTTTCCGGTGGGCTTCAAAACCCGACGGCACTCTGCGATTGCCTCGGTATCCCCGTCTCCCGGGATGTGCTCGATCACGCTGATGGAATACACCGCGTCGAAATGATTGTCAGGAAAGGACAGCTGACGCGCGTCTTCATAAGCAACGTGGTAGTTCTTCAGTGATAAAACATCGGCAAATTTTTTCCAGCGGGAGAAGATCTTCGGGTCGTCCAGATCCGTGGCGTAAACTTCGGCACCGTGATACGCGAGATACAAGCTCAATAGTTTTGGGCTGCTGATGTCCAAAATACGAACCCCGTTCAGACTCGGCAGTTCTTTCAGCACGAAAGCATTAGGCAGGAACCGCCAATACCCAACCGACGCGATAGCCAGCGCTGCCGCCTCGCGAAATAAGCCGGCGAAAAATAATCGAAAGGCGACATATAGGGCAAAAAAGTACGGCTTGAAGGCAAGTCGGAGCACAGACTGCTCGTTGGGGAGAGCGCCCATATTACGACTTTTAGCTACCCTTCCGCAAAGTGCGACACCCAGCCGCACACAGTTCCTCTGGTTAGGTGCACGAGACTGCCAAATTTTGTCGTCTTACGACACGCTCGAGGATTTCCTCGAAGGCCGCTGCGACCGATGCCCAGCCATACCGTTGCGCCACCAGATCTCGTGCTGCTCGACCGAGCCGCCGGCGATCGTCGTCATTCCGCAGAAGACCGGCAACGCTGGAGGCAAAGTCTTTCGGATCGTCTGCAAGCAGGATGTCTTTTCCATTCGTCACTGGTAGTCCTTCGGCACCGACGGTAGTCGAGACGACAGCTTTCCCCATCGCCATCGCTTCGAAGATCTTCAAACGCGTCCCACCGCCCACCCGCAGTGGAACTACGTACACCGCCGCTCGATGTGCATGAGGACGAATATCCTCGACACGCCCTGTGATTTCCATTCCCCGTTCACGGCCGAGCTCCCGCAAGCGCCTCGAGGGATTTCGGCCCACGATGGCGATTGTTACATCGGGAACGAGCTTCCGCAGGGTGGGCAAAATCTCATTCGCGAAGTAAAGCATCGCGTCTTCGTTAGGCATCCAGTCCATCGATCCGGTGAACACGATCGTGTTTCGGCGCTCGGAGCTGGGGCTCGGCCGAAAATATTCCGTATCTACCCCGGTGGGAATGGCAGTGATCTTCCGCGGGTCTAGGAAGGCAGAGAAGGCCTGCCGATCGGCCTCGGAAACGGTTATGACGTGGTCGGCCTTCTCCAGGCAGAGACGCTCGAAACGCTCCACGCGTTTGTACTCAATCCAGGAGACGAGCTTCCAAGCCGGGTTTCCGGCGACCTGGAAATTGCGGTGCCAGATGAGCGCCTCCACGTTGTGAGTAAAAACAACTTTGGGACAGAGAGCATCCCAAGGGATAACGCCTCCACTGAAAACGAAATCGCAGAGGATCAGGTCGTAGCTGTCGCGAGCAAGTGCTTGGCGGAGCGCGTCAGCGACTTGCGGGTGGCAGTGCTTGGAAACCGTGAACGGCCGTCCAGAAGGGAAGTGGCCCAGATAGTTCAACAGCTGGCGAGCACCGCGATCGGCCGGGACCGGCAACGGGCAGGTTATAACGCGCTCAAAAATTCCCTCCAGGCCAGGGTGGAGATCATTAGGATGGGCTGGGTAGAAGGTGAACAGCGTCACGGCATGCTTCTTTGCCAGTTCCCGGAGAATGTGGTAGCTGCGGATTCTTCCACCAGCGTCAGGCGGAACCAGGCCCCCAGCCTTGACCCAGATCAGCTTCACGCGCTGGCTCCCACACGCCTACGGCACCCGGTCGGTGATACTGAACGCCTGCGCGCCAGCAAGTATGCTTGGGCCGTCATCACTTTCCTGGCCGACCGACACGGCGGGCAGTGGCGAACATCCGTTCCACGGTGTCCATGTCTTTCGCCTGAACTTTGCCCGCGGGGATGCGGGTGTTCGTGATCTCTTCCAGCTTCAGCAGGATTTCAACAAGCGCCAGTGAATCGATCAGGCCGGAGGAGACCAGGGGTGTGGTCTCGTCGATGTGGACGCCCGGACGGCGGATGATCGCGCCCACGATGTAATGAATCATCTGCTGTGCCTCTGCCGTCACGAAGTGAGCTCTCCCGGGTAGCTAGCACGCAACTCCGGATGCTCGGAGAAGAGCTTCTCGCGCGTGGTCGAGCGCGCGGGTTTGCCCGCTGTACTCTTGACGATCCACTTTGCAGGCTTCAGGTAGATTGCGCGTGGTGTGACTCGTAACTCCGTAAAGATCGCGTTCCGCAGTTCGCGTTCGATGCTGGCCGCACGTTCGAGATCAGCCTCGCTCTTCATTTCCGCAACCACGACGATGTCCTCGGTGCCCAGGTTAGGGCTGTAAAGCCCCAGGGCAACTACGCGTCCTTCATGCACAGCCGGATGGCTCGAAACGATCTCCTCGACGTCCTGGGGATAAATGTTTTCCCCGGCGACGATGATGAGGTCCTTCTTTCGGCCGATGACGTACACCTCATCATCCAGCACGAACCCTAGATCTCCGGACCAGTACCACCCGTCGCGCAATGCTTTGGCGGTCAGCTCCGGGCGGTTGTAGTAGCCATCCAACAACGAGTCGCTATTGATGATGATTTCGCCTACATATCCCGGGGGCAATTGCTTGCCGTCGGCGGAGGCGATGCGAACCTCGCTACCTGGCAGACAGCGGCCCGAGGACACCAAGCAAACCGCACCCGCGGTGCCTTCAGGAACTAGTTTGGCGATCTGATGCTTTCTCAGGGTCTCTCCTTCAACCCAGATGCGACACGCAGTTGAATGACCGTCCATGCCCGATTGTGTGACCGCAAACACCGTCTCCGCCATTGCGTAACAGCTCTGCGGTGCGTATGGTTGCAACTTGCAAGCGCTGAAAGTGTCGCGGAATTCATCCATGCTGGAGGCCCGGACCGGCTCGGAACAGTTGATAAGGAGGCGCAACGACGAGAGGTCCAACTCAGCGCGATCTTGGGGGCGCACGCGTCGCGCCAGGAATTGAAACGTGAAGTTCGGTATCCATGCCAACGTGCAACGGTACCGCGAGATAAGCTGCAACATAGTCCCCGGTTGCAACACCCAATCTGTCGGCGACTGCATCACCAGCGGCAAATGGCAAACCATCGGCAGCATAAAGCATGCGATCAGACCCATGTCGTGGTACAGCGGCAACCAGCTGTAGATGCGATCTCCGGACGCGATCCTCAGCGCCGGCGCCAGATGGTTGACCTGCTGAAGCACGGCGCTGTGGGAAAGCGCAACGCCCTTCTGCAAACCGGTCGTTCCCGCTGAGTGCTGGATGAATGCAATCTGGCCGGCTTCGCAATTTGCCTGAAGTTCGGTGGGATGGTGCGAAGCAGTTTCGCTGATCGCTCTGACCAGCCGAGTTTCCTCCGTGATGGTTACGTGCTCCGACAGCTCTTGGGGGAAACCCTCATCAATCAGAACCAAGCGCGCTTTGAGGTTTGCCGAAACCCCTGCCAAACCAAAACGATACTTCGCCGGGTCGATCTTAAAATTGGGATATGCGAGGATGGCCGGTACAGCTCCCAGGTACATGGCCGCCACAAACGCGGCCATGACTGGGATTCCCTGGGGCATTATCAAAATCACGGTATCTCCGGCCTGCAAACCGTGTGCGCGCAAGTAATCCGCGTGCCCCGCTACCAGTCCTCTGAATTCGCCAAAAGTCACAGTCTCCAGGTCATCGTCGCTCTTCCACATGGTTACAAACGGCTGGTTAGCAGGAGCGGCATCGAGCGCCTCGGGCAAGGTGCGAAATGGGAGGGGAAATGCCAGGAGAGAGCCTTCTAGAGCAGTCGCGGAACCCATGTCTCGCTGGTTGAATGCTGTGGGCTGATGATTTTACCCCACAACTGCTGAATCCGTCGGAGCCGAGGGTTACGCAAGTAACCTGCCGCCCATGGCGATTTCAACGGGCAACCCCTGCTCTTCCCACGATGGTGGATTGCTCTTGAGCCGTCGCTCCTGCCTGGAGCACAGGATAAACCACGTCCGAAAGTTTGCTGGCCATGAGTTGCGCCCCGACGGTCGTGAAATGAGAAAAATCTGCGAAATACGCGCGGCCCGGGGGCATTTCGCGCGCGGCATCCACCAGCGCGACCTTTTGTTCAGCCGCGACCTCACGGATCGCATCGTTCATGCGCCGCTCCATGTCGATAAAGCCCTGCTCTCTGAGCATGGGATAGAACTTCCGCCAAGCCACGATTAGGTCACGGTCCAGTTCCGCGGGATGCTGGCCAAATGCCGTGGCATGGGTGACCAGGATAGGTTCCACTTCACGGCTGCGTAATTCGACAATCAGGTCCAGCAGATCGGATCGGAAACGGGCCACGTTTTCTTCCGGCACGCGGTCCATTACCGGGTATTCCGAGGCAGCCCGAACCACCTCGTACTCCCGCATTTTGGTCTGGATGAGCGCCGGCAGCACCGCCTTCATCAAGCCCCGCCCTCTGTCGGCGATCCGCCATTCAAATCCGGTCGCGGTTTGTGCGGGCGCAGCCGCGGGCCATCCAGAGTTCTTCCTCGGCACCCAAGGCAGCCACACATAAGCAGCCAGCGAGGGATATATGACTGCGACTTGGGGCCGGATTTTCGACAGTATCTCGGGCACGCGGACAGTAGCCGTCGCCAGGGTCTGTCCAGCGTACGCAACGTTGACCACCTGGAATCTTTCCTCGCCGGCGCGCGCATTCAGCTCGCTTTCCAGCTGTCTCGGGTATTCCTTGCCATCGGATTCGTACAGGCCGAACGTCTCTGAAGCCCCAAAGCAGACAATCCGAACCGTTCCGTCGCGCAGTTCCGGGCCGCGATAGCCGAGGCTGTTCAGTTGCCATTTCTTGTATCGCGCACCTGGCTTGCCGCGTTTGCCAAGGCCGTCGGTCTCGTAGAGAGTCTCGTGACTGTAAGGACCCCACATCGGCGCCTGGTAGGAAAGGCGGTCATCCAGCCGGGCGCAAACCTCAACCACCGCAACGAACAGCATTAGCGCCACTGCAACCCGCGTGATGCTAATGAGCCGCTTCATCAGAACTGAAAGTAAATGAAAGCCTGGGGCTCAGCGATGTGGAGCATGGCCCAGTAGAACATGACTGCATATGCCGCGAACCTGAACTCGACCGGTATGCGAAACTGAACTTGTGGTTCCCGTTCCAGCAGCCACTTGATTCCAACTACACAGAAATAGCCGACGACCACGATTGCTGTGAGCAAGTACAGGCTGCGAGGCAACGCAAGTTGGCCGTAGCTGCCTAAGTTGACTACGGCGGCCCACATCGTTCTCGCTTGATGGAGATCGTTAGCGCGGAAGAAAATCCATCCCAGCGACATCGCAGCGAAGGTCACCAGCCAGGACACCGGAGCCGCGACGTAACCCGCCCACGAGAAGCCCGACCAGCGCTGAAACTGCTGCCACTGCCGGTGCAGCATCAGCAGAACACCTTGGTAGACTCCCCAGATCAGAAACAGCAAGCTGCCTTTGTGCCACAGGCCGAAAATCACCATCGAGATCGCCAGGGCGAGGTTGCGCCACCACAATTCGCGCCGAGCAGTTGCCAGTGGCAGGAACAAGTAGTCCCTGATCCAAGATGAAAGCGACATGTGCCAGCGGGTCCAAAACATAGATGGGGTGGTCGACAAATACGGATTATTGAAGTTCTCCTCCAGCCGAATTCCAAACAGGCGCGCGGCACCGATGACGACGTGCGAGTAGCCGGCAAAGTCCAGAAACAACTGAAACCCGTAAGCAATGGCAAGACACCAGACGTCGGTGCCACTCCAGGCGGTGGATGTTGAGCTGAAGGCTGCGTCCACGCCTTGGCCCGACTTGATTCCGGCGGCCAATGTTTGCGCGACCGCGGTCATAAACAGGCCAATCAGAATGCGGTTTACGCCGTTGCGCAGAGCATCCTTCGATGGGGCAAAGTCCTGCCGCAACTGCGGCAGGAGGTTGGGAAGTCGGCATATCGGGCCCGAAAGGACCGTCGGCCAAAAGGCCAGGTAAAGGCAAAATTCAAGCAATGAGGGATCCAGGTCCTCGCCGCGATACACATCGAGAAGGTATGACAGCGCCTCGAACGTCCAGAACGAAATCCCAATCGGGAGCACGATGCTGGAGAGCTTCGCGGCTACCTCCGAATGCGGCGCCCACGACGCCGCGACTGCCGGTAGGTACTTGAACGTGCCAAGCAAGGCAATGTTGAAGGCAATTCCGATCCAGAGTCGTATCGCGCTCGGGCCCCGACGGAGGAGGACGCCAAACCCGTAATTCGCTAACGTGCTCAGCACCAGGATGGCGAGGAAGACCGGACTCCAGAGCGCGTATAGCGTGTAGCTGGCCACCAGGAACACCAGCTGGCGTGTCCTCGCTGATCGCGGCAGCCAGGCCAGCACCCACATCAACAGCACAGCCACTGTGTAGTAGAAAGCTTTTGTCGTCATGCGACGAGGTCGAGAGGGAGCCTTCGCAGGTAAAAAAATTGTCGCTGACACAGCATGCAAGGTCAAGCAGAACCGGCATGGCGCTGCACGGGGTGTGTATACTGCTCCCAGTCACTCAATCTGCTCCTTCTACACGTCGGGATGCGCAAAGTCCACACGTCGGCACATCATGCAGGTTCTTATGCGCAGGAGCGTGCCCAGCACTCGAGATGATGGCGTTCGCTGATTCGATCGGCGCGCCGAAATTGAATGTTTCTACTTAGGAAGAACAATGCACAAGTCGCCCGTGTGAGCGAGATATTGGTGGCGGCAGGCTGGTTTGGCGCCTTCACGGGATTAGTCGAGGGTGCCAGTCTGCTGGCGCTGGACAGGGCGGGTTGGCTGACCTGGCCGATGGCCCAGATCGGGGCGTCAGCGGAACTGCTATACATCTCCCCGATCGTAAACACCCTCCTGCTTGTTGCAGTGGCCCTTGCAGCCGTTGCGATTAGCCGAGCCTTCGGACGCGCAAGCGTCCTGCAGACAGCTGTGCTGTTGTTTACGTTCTGGATGTTGGTCGACTGGCTGGTGCTGCTGGGCCGGCTGCGGCACCGCAGTCTGCTGTTGCTGGCCGCCGGCCTGGCCACGGTATTCCTGCGCTGGTTCCGCCAGCATGAAGCCCAGGCGCTGCGCTTCTGGCGCCGCACCCTGCCCTGGCTGGCCGCGGCCGCAGTGCTGGCCCTG
>DASYTX010000298.1:0-3417 GCA_036001865.1 Terriglobales bacterium | reverse complement strand
ACTCCCGTGGCCGGGCCAAGAACCGCCGCGTCGAGGTGCGTCTGATGACCAACATCGCGGAAGGCGAACAGGCCGCCAAGACCACTCCCCCAGGAATGCAGTAAGCAACGACTTCCTCCCCCCGAGGAACTTCCACCAAAGGCCGTTCCGAATATTCGGGACGGCCTATTTTTTTCGCTTGCTACTCAGCGGCAGCTCAGGTGGGCATGGAAAAGGCTTGTCTGTGGCGCGAGGCGGCGGCTTTCTCGTCTATATTAGGTGGGATGTCTGCGATAGTCCGAACTCTGGCACTGGTTTTCATCGTAGCTTTGCTGAGCATGGCTGCTGTGGCCGAAGAACCGGCACAGGAGAAGGCGCCCAAGTCGGATGAGCCTTCCTCCCAGCAGCAGGCCCCCAAGAATCCTCCTCCCCCTCGCTCGTCGCCCGGCCGTGACCCCAACTCAAGCTCCAGCCGAGAGAACATCATCGACCTGAGCCCGCCGCCGGGTGATCGCGGCAGCCACCCCGAGCGTCCCCCTGCCGCGGACAGCGACGTCACTGAGATGCATCCCTACGACCCACACCAGGCGGAGAAGCACATCGAGGTCGGCGATTTCTATTTCAAGCGGGGCAACTACAAGGCAGCTGTCAGCCGCTACCGCGAGGCGCTCGAATGGAAGCCAAACGATGCGGTCGCCACCTTCCGACTGGCACAGGGGCTGGAGAAGAACGGCGAGATCGAAGAGGCCTACAAGCACTACCAGACGTACTTGCAAATCCTTCCAGAAGGCCCCTCGGCGGAGGAAGCCAAGAAGGCGAGAAGCCGCCTGGAGCCGCACTTGGAAATCCGCAGCGGCCCCCTCGCGAAGCGGCAGATCGAGCGGGACCTAGAGGTTGGTCGGGACATGCTGAAGCAGAAGAAGTACGACTCCGCGCTGTTGCGCTTTCGCGAGGTATTGGAGCTTGATCCGCAGAACCCGAACGGCCTGTTCTGGCTGGCGAAGACCTTAGAGGCTAAGGGAGAACGCGCCGAAGCCCGCCAACACTACTATACGTACCTGCGTCTGTACGCTGATGGTGAGCACGGGGCCGAGGCCAAGGCCGCGCTAGCCCGCCTCAGTACCGAGCCACACCCTTCGACGCAGTCGCGGCCTACTTCGCAATCCGCACAAACTCCCCGCTAGAAGCGTCGACAACTGCCCGCAACTTGGCATCGCCCGCGGAGGCGCCGTAGATCACATGCCAGTTCAGCTTGTTGGCGCGCGGGTTCCAGTCGAGTTCATACTTGACAGGCTGGTTGGGATCCTTGTCGGTGATCTTTTTGCCGCCCTTGGACTGCGCCACCTCGAAGGCCTTATCGCTGTCCACTTTCAGGAAAGCGAAATCAAAGGGTTGGGTGGAGATGTTCGATGGGTTGAAGGTGTCTTCAGTTCCGGGGGAGATGCCGCGCTCGGGAGCGTCGTCCGCATCTACGCCCGACCAGACATAGGGCTTCACAGCCCGGCGCGAGGCGGATGCGAAGGCGCCGCGCCACACGGCGGCTTTGCCGTCGGCGCCCGGCACCGCCTTGGTGGGCTGCGACTCCAGGCGGTAGGGCTTGGCATCGACGGCCCACATGCGCGCGGTCGCGAACAGCTTCTGGAAGGCCACGCGGCCGGTAATGGCCTCGGGTGGTTTCTCCTCCTTGGCGGCGGGGGCTTCAGCTGGCTTAGGCGCCTCGGCGGGCTTCTTGGGCTCGGAAGTGCAGCCCGCGACTAGAACGGCGACTGTCATCAGAAAGAACTTTGTGCGGTCTTTCAAAAGGTGCATATTCTTGCGTCCCGGCAACGGGCCTCACATTCTAATTGAACGACGAGAACTACCGTGCACTCCTATCTCGAACGCGTCCAGCAGGCCGTCGAAACCGCCATCAGCGACATGACCACCGACGAGCTGCTCCGTCATCCTGAAGGTAAGTGGTGCGCGGCCGAGATCCTGGAGCATCTGGCGAGAGCGTTCGGCACTACCGTCACTCACCTCCAGAAGTGTTTGGATGCCGGCAGGCCCAGCGCCAGTGTCCCCACCCTGAAGCAGTGGCTCACGAGCACCGTGGTAGTAGACCTCGGCTATTTTCCGGCGGGGCGCAAAGCCCCCGACTTTACCCGTCCTAAGGGCTTGCCGCCAGATGAAGTGGTGCGCGGGATACGTGAAAATCTGCAGGCGATGGACGCGGTGATCGCCGAGTGCGAGCGACGCTTCGGCACCCGAGGCAAGCTGGCCAATCATCCCATCCTGGGGCCACTGAGCGTAGCGCAATGGCGCAAGTTCCACTGGGTGCACACCCGGCATCACATGAAGCAAATTGCGTTGCTAAAGATAAGGAGTCAGTAGTCAGCAGGCAGGAAAGGTCAAGAACGGCTAAGCGCGCAGCCAGATTGCTGACTCCTGTTAATCCAGAGCGTAGGCGCGGATCTTAGTCAATAGCGTCTTGTATGAGATGCCCAGGCGATCGGCGGCCGCCGTGCGGTTCCAACGGCACTCGCGCAGAGTGGCCTCGATCTTGGCCCGCTCCACAGATTCGACGGCGCGGGACGAAACTTCGGGAAGCGATCCGTCCAGGTCAACACCTGCAGCTTGACTGCTGCGAATGCCGCCAGACAGCGCGAGATCAGCCGCAGTGATTTCGCCATCGTGCAAAATGGCGGCCCGCTCGATGACGTTTTGCAGTTCGCGCACGTTGCCAGGCCAGCTATGGCGGCGCATGGCCTCCAGCGCGCCCGTCGCCAGCCTAAGCCGCGGCTTGCGCAGCTCGCGGCGGAAGCGGTCAAGAAACTGCTCCGCGATCAGCGCCACGTCCTCCCCGCGGTTCCGCAGAGGGGGAATGCGAATCGGGACCACTGCCAGGCGATAGTAAAGGTCCTCGCGGAATTCCTTGGCTGAGACCGCGGCTTCGAGGTCACGGTTGGTGGCCGCGATCACGCGCACGTCGGCTCGGACCGCCGCTGACCCGCCCAACCGTTCCACTACTTTTTCTTCCAGCACGCGCAGCAGCTTGGACTGAGCGGCAAGCGGCAGCTCGGCAATCTCATCCAGGAATATGGTGCCGCCGCCTGCCAGCTCGAACTTGCCCGGCGCCCGGCGGTCAGCGCCGGTGAATGCGCCTCTTTCGTGTCCGAAAAGTTCGTTCTCCACCAGCGTCTCGGGAATAGCGGCGCAGTTAATGGCGAGGAACGGCCTTGGTGCTCGCCGGCTGAGCTGGTGGATGGCGTGCGCAAACAGCTCCTTGCCGGTGCCACTCTCGCCCAGCAGAAGCACGGTGCTATCGGTCTGCGCGATGCGCTGCATCTCGCGCGCCACTGCTTCCATGCTGGGGTGCTCGCCGAGGATTCTCGGCAGGCCGTGGCGGCGCGCGTGCTCCTCTTTGAGCAGGATGTTCTCTCGCAGGAGCTGTTGCCGCTC
>DASYTX010000297.1:0-6840 GCA_036001865.1 Terriglobales bacterium | reverse complement strand
TGCGTCCATGTAGAAGGTTTCGACCCCTCGGATGACAGGGTCGCCGGTGGAATTGGCATGAACGGAGATGAACAGATCAGCCTGGACTTGGTTGGCGAGAGCGGTGCGCGTCTCCAGCGGCACGAAGGTGTCGGTCGTACGAGTGTAGACCACGTCGGCGTCGAGACGGGCAGCGAGCAGTTCCCCAAGCCGCTTGGAGATTTGCAGCACGAGGTCTTTTTCCAACGTACCGGTGGGGCCGATAGCGCCCAACTCGCTGCCGCCGTGGCCAGGGTCTATGGCAATCCTTAGGCGATGCGGGCCGTAGACGGATGCGGAACCTGGAATTCGCGGCACCGCCTGCTGGCCGGGTGCTCCCGTCGCAGATGGCCCAGTGCGCGGAGCATGTACGGAAATCATTAGCCGAAAAGGTGCGGTGGAGGAAAGCACACTCGAGTGCTCGAATGAGCCGGTCAGGTCGAGCACCACGCGGGTGGCGCCGTCCTTGGATGCAATGCGGATGCGGCGGACAAGCGCATCATTGACCTCAATGATCCTCTCTTGTACGGCACTGCCCAGGTGCGGCGAGACCGAAGCCTGCTGGAGGTCAAAATAGATGCGCTCAGGGTCGCGCAGGACGGCAGATTGGTAGTCCACTAAGCCGTCAAGAAATACTGCAATGCTGGTAAGGTCGGGCTTGGACCAGTAGCGGACGTCGGTGATTTGCGCCGGGCCGGGCACGGCCGGCGGCGCCAGGGCAACATCCAAGGGTCCTTCGACGGCGGGCGCGTCGGCCGTTGCCGTCCCCACCGACGCAGGAAGCGCAGGTTGCTGCCTGCCCATGCGGTTCCACTGCCAGCCGGCGAGGATGGCTCCTCCGGCCGTGATTGCCACCAGCGCGGCGGCCAGTACGTGGCTGCGAAGACTAGAGGGCCGCGGCGCCTGGACGTAATCTGCGAACAGGTGACACTCGGAAGCGGGCACGATCGCCGGCTCGGCAGCAGTCGGGAACTCAACGTCTAGAGGTACGCTGGCCAACTCGGTGGCAGTCGGGAACTCAAGCTCCAACGGGAATACGACTTCTAGTGGCGTGGCTTCAGGCGGCAGAGGCAGAAAGTCTAGCTCTGCTGCCGGAACAAGCTGCCCGGCAGGCGGTTGCGCCCAAGCCGTGACCTCCGGCGAGGAGCTTTGGCCGTCTTCCGCCAGCAGCACCTCATTAATCTGTGAGGCCAGCAGCTCGAGCACCTGCGCGTCGCGATCACCGAAAATTCCCGCCCAGCCGGAGAACACCTCGAGAATGCCGAGAATCTCGTAATGGCGGCGGACAGGTACGACCAGGATGGAACGAATGCCAAGGTGCTGGCAGGCTTCCCGGTCGACGCGTCCATCGTTCTCGCTGTCTTCGCAATGAAGGACTTCTCCGGTGCGGAAGCACTCGCCGGAGAGGCCAGAGTTAGGATCGAGGCGCGACCCAATTCTTGGGCCCATCAGGCCGGCTTTGGCGCGGCAGACGATGTTGCGCCCATCAGACAGGGCGATGACCGCGCCCCCGCTGCCGGTGATATTCAGCGCCTGTTCTGCCAGAAAGCTGAGCGTCTCGTCCAAGGAAAACCCTGCGGTAGCCAAGGTGTGCTGGGCGGCCGCGACAGCGGCGAGGCAGTCGGCGTCCTTGCGCAGCTCCTCGACGGCGCGCTCCTGCTGCTTCTGCGCCTGCACGGCCGCGAAGGCAAACAGCGCCTCTATGGGCTCCTGCTGGAAGGAGTGCGGCTTGGGGAGGTTGGGCAGCCGGCAACGCCGCGCAGAGCCCTCCGGCGAGCTGTGCCTCATCGCAGCGCCTCCTGACCGACTACGGGCCAGAACGACCGCGGCCCCAGCGTCAGGCGTATACCGTCCATCCTTCTTCCTGCTGTCTCTTTGCGAGCCATTCCTTCAGCTCGTTCTGCACCAAAGGGTCGATCTCCAGAAATTTGATGCCGGCCTTTCCGTTCACATCAGCCCAAGCCATCTTCCCTTTAGCTGTCACTTCGGTGCTGCTGTCGGGAAGGCTGAAATACAGCTCCAATATGCCGCTGCACTTCAGGGGAGTGGCAACGCCCATCACGGCCACGCCGCCGTAACTGAGATTGATGCTGCGGACGTTGAACTCTTCGCCCGCCGCGGTCCTGATAGTGACCGGCAGATCGACCGCGGCGCGGAAATACTGCTGCTGCTCGTCGTTCATCAAGCCCAGGCCGGGCGCAGCCCGGCGCCGCTCCACGTCGATGCGATACTGCTTGAGCTTGCGGCTCAGGGTGCGGCGGGAGATGCCCAGCTGCTCGGCGGCCAGGCCCTGGTGACCGCCGCTTTGGGCCAACGCCTTGGTGATGGTCTGGCGCTCGACTTGGGTCAGGTCTACGCTCGCTGCATCACCGTTTGAGGGCGCCGCCCCGCTGCCGCTACGCACCTCGAGGGGAAGATCGGAAACGCGGATCTCGTGGTGGTCAGACAGCGTGGCGGCCTGCAGCACCAGGTTCTTGAGTTCGCGCACGTTGCCGGGCCAGGAGTAGGAGCGCAGCGCCTGCAGCGCTTCAGGTGCGAACTGCATATTTTCCCCGTGCTGCCTCAGGAAATATTCGGCCAGAGGAACGATCTCCTCGGGGCGCTCACGCAGCGGGGGTACCTTTAGCTGGAATTGGCTCAGGCGATGATAGAGGTCGCTGCGGAAACGCCCGGAGCGCACCCCTTCTTCCAGGTCCTGATTGGTGGCGGCCACGATGCGCACATCGACCGCTATCTTGCGGTTGCCTCCGAGGCGGTAATACGGCACGCCATCGAGCACGCGCAGGAGCTTCACCTGGACCTTGGGCTCGAGCTCCCCAATCTCGTCGAGGAACAGGGTTCCCTTGTCGGCCAGCTCGAAGAGACCAAGCTTGGGAGAATCGGCACCGCTGAAGGCCCCCTTCTCATACCCGAAAAGCTCGCTTTCCACCAAGTGCTCGGGCAGAGCGGCGCAGTTGAGGTCAATCCAAGGCTTGGTGCAGCGCAGGGAATGATGGTGGATGGCGCGGGCGATAAACTCTTTGCCGCTGCCGGTTTCGCCGGAAATCAACACGGCGGCGCTGCTGCGGGCGACGCGCTCCAGCATCTGCACGAGCTTGTGCATGACCTCGCTGCAGATGACGGCTTCGATGCCCTGCACCTGGTACTGCGCGGGTGCGCCCGTTTCCAGCGCCTCCATCCTGATTAGTGGCCTCGGGAAGGACTCTCTTCCAACATAAGAACTTCTTTTTCAGGTGTTTGTCAATCGTCTATTTGTTCCTCGCCAATCAAAAGTGAAAGTCCCTGACGACGAAACCGGGGCGGTGCCACAAAGAGCCGGATCCAGCCTGTGACAACTTGGCCACGGGAACCGCCGCCCGTGCGACAAGATGGCGCACCTATTTCAAGAGCATGGACTTTCGCTTGTGTTTTTAAAGAGTTAGAGCCATCCCAAAAGGGAACACACATTGCTGATACATGACCGCTCGCAGATCCCATGGGAGTCAATGATGAAGAAACTCCTCGTGCTTTTGGCGGCGCTCTCCTTGGTAGCAGTCGCCGAGGACTCCAAGCTCTCGTCCGACCTGAAAGGCAAGGACGGGAATGCCAGGGTTGAGGTGATCGTGCAGTTCAAGACACCTCCCGGGCAAAGCCAGAAAGAAAAGCTTGGAAACCACGGCGGACAGGTCAAGAAGACTTTCAATTCAGTCAAGAGCGTCCTTGCTTCAATGCCGGCCGGCAAACTGGCCGCGCTGGCTGCGGATCCTGACGTCCGCTACATTTCTCCAAACCGCCCACTGCGCTCCTATTTGGATAACACCACTGCAGCGGTAGGTGCCCCGGTCGCCTGGAACTTTGGGCTGGACGGCTCGGGCGTGGGCGTGGCTGTGGTGGACAGCGGCGTGACTAACCGGCCGGACTTCGACAACGTGGTCAACGGCGGGTCGCGACTGGTCTACAACGAGAATTTCGTCGCTGGCAGCAGCACCACCGCCGATCAGTTTGGCCACGGCACGCACGTGGCAGGCATCATTGCCGGTAACGGCAAACAGTCCAGCGGCGCTTCGTACTTCCGCACTTTCCGGGGGTTGGCGCCAGCGGCCCGCATCGTCAATCTCAAGGTCCTTGACGACAACGGAAAAGGCACCGATGCCGACGTCATCGAGGCCATCCAGCAGGCCATCGCGCTCAAGGACATCTACAACATCCGTGTACTGAACCTTTCGCTCGGTCGCCCGATTCGCGAGAGCTATGTCCTCGATCCGCTCTGTCAGGCGGCGGAAGCAGCCTACCGGGCGGGGATAGTGGTGGTGGCCTCCGCTGGCAACCGGGGCCGCGACAATTCCTTCGGGAATAACGGTTATGGCACCATCATGGCGCCAGGCAATGATCCATTCGTCATCACCGTGGGCGCCATGAGGTCCATGTTCACCCCGGACCGCAGCGATGACCTGATCGCCAGCTACAGTTCCAAGGGCCCCTCGCTGGTCGACCATGTGGTCAAGCCGGACTTGGTGGCGCCGGGCAACATGGTGGTATCGCTGAAGGGCACCGGCAGCATTATCAACACCTATCCCGAGAACGTCGTCCCTAAGAGCTACTACATCGCGGATGGCAGCACGGAAGCCATCTCCGGACAGTACTTCTTCCTGAACGGTACCAGTATGGCGGCGCCGGCGGTCAGCGGAGCTATAGCCCTAATGTTGCAGCGGGAACCGACGCTGACGCCCGATCAGGTGAAAGCACGCCTGATGCGGACTGCCTACAAGACTTTTCCGCTCTACAGTTCGACCTTCGACGCCAAGACCGGCGTCACTTACCACCACCAGTACGACATCTTCACCATCGGCGCGGGCTATCTCGACATCGCGGCGGCGCTGGCTGACGCGGAACCCGCTGCCGGCACCGCAGCCTCTCCCACCGCCGCCTACGACGCGACCTGTAACTGCGTCTACCTGGTGGCGAATTCCTCCGCGGTCTGGGGCAGCTCCACGGTTTGGGGCGGCTCGGCGGTGTGGGGCAGCAATCTCTTCCTCTCAGACCAGTCCGCGGTCTGGGGCGGTTCTGCCGTGTGGGGCAGTTCTGCCGTTTGGGGCAGCTCGGCAGTCTGGGGCAGCTCGGCGGTCTGGGGAAGCAGTACCACCAGCGGCTTCAGTGCCGTCTGGGGCTCCAGC
The DNA here is from genome assembly GCA_036001865.1 of Terriglobales bacterium. Classification (GTDB taxonomy): domain Bacteria; phylum Acidobacteriota; class Terriglobia; order Terriglobales; family Acidobacteriaceae; genus DASYTX01. Next base: position 1,669 of record DASYTX010000297.1, on the reverse strand, counting down.
GCGGTTTGGGGCTCAAGCGCGGTCTGGGGCTCCAGCAACATCGAGGCGCTCAGTGTGGTGGTCTTCGGGGAGGAATAGGGCCATGGCCAAAGGACGGAGAACCAACTCTCATAGAGGATTGCGATGAACTTTCAAGTAGCGGGTAACGTTCTAAATTCAGCCGAGGGCATGCCCGAACTACTGGGCGCAATGGCGCCCCAGCATGGCTTCCAATGGGACGGTCATCTCGAGCACCAGCTCAGCAGCGCCAGCGCCGATCGCATGTGGGCCTCAGTCAAAGCCCTTAGCGCACGGCGCCCGGCAATTCCAGTAGCTGTGGCCGGGATCGCCGGTGGCTTCGCCATATACCGCGATGAGGCTGCCCTGATCTCGTTCGCTAGGGAAGTGGGCACGACGCGGACACTGACAGACGACGATATTGATGAACTGGAGCATTTTTACGCCTCCCGTGGCTTTCCCGTGCGGATCTGGATATCGGATCGAACTGATCCCTCAGCTCTCCGCATATTGTTGGGCCGCGGCTATGTCGCGCATGCGCCTATTCAAACTTGGTGGCGCCCACTACAGACCGAATTCTTGCCCAAAGCCGACGCGATAGAAATCGTGACCGTCTCACCCGAAAACACCGCCGCGTGGACTTCGACCGTGGCGGCAGGATTCATGGAGCAAGGCCACGTCGTCAAAGCCGAGGAATTGCCTGAGGCCGCACTGGATGTATATTTTGCGCTCGGCTGTGCGCCTGGCGACCAGGCGTTACTGGCGCGGCGGAAGGGTGAGTACGTCGGTGGCGCCGTGCTGACCGCATTTGAGGAAATCGCCATGCTACGCACGGCAAGCACTCGCTTCGTCCACCGGAATAGCGGTGTACATCAGTCGTTGATTGCTGCACGTCTACGCATGGCAACACAGCAAGGGGCGCGCGTTGCGGTGACCCAAACGCCCACCCAAGGGCCATCGGCTCACAACGTAGTCAAGTTCGGTTTCAGACCCCTGCGGGTCGGTTACATAGTGGAAAAGTCAATTATTGGCTGTGAGGCGTGACTACCACGTGCCCGGTACTGCGGTGCTGTAGGGCACCTCGGTCTGCTGCAGCGTGATGTGGGGCGCCAGCCAGTCTTCCGCCGACGCCATGCCCATGGGCGTCAAGGGAGGCTACTAAAGCGTTAGGGCGGCGGGGCAATGCGCCGCCCATTTTCAAACCGCAATGCCGTTTCGGGCCGGCAACCGCGGCCACTTCCACGGTGCACGGCCCAACGTAACGTGCACAAACCTGCACGTTCAGCACAATGTTAGGCATCGTCTGCTGGCGACGCGACAGAATGTCTGCGGGCGCTGAGACTTCTTGTCGCCGTTGCGCGTCTGGCGCGGGCCCCAGCCAAAGATCGAGATGGGCAAGTTGCAGAAAACGCTGCGCGAACGACTGCAGCCCCGCAGGCTGGCGATGGCCGTCCGCGTGCGTTTAACGGCAACGGAGAAATCTGACATCCCCATGCCGCTCCGAGCCAAGCTCTTCGTTTACTTGACCGCCGCCGTGGGCTTTGGCGTCGTGGTCGCGGGGCTTGCGCAGTGGGAGTCGCAGGACTTGCTGCGCTTCGTCTGCTACCTGGGAATCGCGATGCTGGCTTCCGGCCTGAAGGTCCAGCTACCCGGCATCGACGGCACGATGTCG
>DASYTX010000296.1:0-3451 GCA_036001865.1 Terriglobales bacterium | reverse complement strand
GTGATGAGGAGCGAATCCAGTTTCATCCGTTGCAGGATGGTGCGGCCTGCATCCAGCAGACGGCCGCTGTCGCCAGCGATGCGGATGCCAAGCGCGGCCTCAACTTCCGGTTCATTGGGCGTAGCAGCGTTGACGCCGGAGTATTGCAGCAACCGGTAACGGGAGTCCAGGGTCACGGGAATGCCGTCAAGGGTGCGCTTGGCACGCACCGCGGTGAGGATCTCCGGAGTGACTGCGCCGTAACCGTAGTCGGAAACCAGCAGCGCATCGGAGGCGCGAGCATACTCGCGGGCCGAGGCAGCCAGCGTGCGCGCGATGTCGGCCGCCAGCCCGGGGAGCGGTTCGCGATCGACGCGTACTACCTGCTGGCGCGCAGTGTGGGTGTGGCCCGCGAGGATGCGGGTCTTGGTGGCCGTGGTATGTCCCTTCAGCTTGAGAATGCCGCTGAGGGCGATCTTTTTCTTGCGGAAGCGTTCGAGCAGCAGGCGGCCGGGCTCGTCGTCTCCGACGACTCCGACGGGCAGCACGGTGACGCCCAGGTCCGCGAGGTTGTAGATGGCATTGCCAGCGCCTCCCGGCAGGATGGTGCGGTCGCGGTGCTTGAGGATCAGAACGGGTGCTTCGCGGGAGACGCGCGAGATTTCGCCATAGATGAACTCGTCCGCCACCAGATCGCCCAGCACGGTCACCGTCAAGCGTGGGAAGGACTCGACGATCTTCTTCAGTCGTTCAGCCTGTTTGGATTGTCTGCGCACGTTGGAATGACACGATTTTCTCACAGCGGCTGTCCGCGACGAGCGGCGACAGTGTTCAGGATGGTTTCAACCGCCCCATCGGCGTCAGCAATATCCATCTTTACCGGAACCACAGTCAGCGGCTCAAGCGCGGAAAAGTAACCGCCGAGGTTGACGGCATCTTTTTCTGTAGTGACAAATCCGCCGGCGCCGCTTTGCTCACGAAGTGCAATCAGTTCGCGGATGTCTTTCTCGTTGTAGCGATAGTGATCGCGGAAGACGGCCTCGGCGGCAACCTCGACACCTGCGGTGCGCAGCTGAAGCAAAAAATTCTGCGGGCGGGCAATGCCGCAGAATGCCACTGGGCGCGGCGGAACATTGTGCGGCAGGATGCCACGCCGCGCGCGCCACACCAGTTTGCCGTCCAGCGGGAAATTCTCTGCTGAAGCGCCCCCGGTGAGCACAATGGCGTCGGCGCGGCGGACAGCGGAAAGCGGCTCGCGCAGGCGGCCAGCGGGCAGCAGGCGGTCGCGGGCGTCGTCGGGCGTCACCAGGAGAACGTCGAAGTCGCGCGCCAGGGAGCGGTGCTGGAAACCGTCGTCGAGCAGATGGAGGCGCGAATCGAATCTGTTCTCCGCCAACACGCCGGCGGCGTGGCGATCTTCGCCAATGATTACCGGAACTCCAAGTCTGCGTGCGATGAGCAGGGGCTCGTCGCCGAACTGCTGGGGAAGGCCGCCGGGATCGACTATAGAGATGCCGCGCGTCTCCCGGCCATACCCGCGGGAGAGGACATCGAACCTGATGTCGCGGGTCTTCAGCAGCTCGCCGAGCGTCATTACGAACGGCGTCTTGCCGGAGCCGCCGACAGACAGATTGCCAATGCTGACCACCGGCCGCTGCAGGCGACGGGAGGGGAACACTCCGGAATCGTAGAGCGCGTTGCGTACAGCGACGGCAGCGCCAAACAGGTTGGCGAGCGGGTTCATTGCACAGCTTCGACTGCGGCCGGAGCGGCGGCGGGCGCTTCGCGGCGGTCGAGCAAATTGGATATTGCAGCCAGCGTCCGTCCGGTTGCCCCGGCGTGTGCGCGGGAAACAGTGACTGCGCGCAGGCCCAGCTCGGCGCATGCGGCGGTGTCATCCAGCAGGCGCAAAAACTCGCGGGCAAGCTCTTGCGGCTGCACGATGACTACAGCGTCGTGTCGCTGGAAGGTGTTCACGATGTCGCGGAAGTTCTCGGTGTGTGGACCCACGAGAACGGGCACGCCGTGCTGCGCAGGCTCGAGAATGTTGTGTCCGCCGTGCGGAACCAGGCTGCCGCCGACGAACGCCAGGGTCGCCAGACCGTAAATTGCTGCCAGTTCTCCGATGCTGTCGAGCAGCAACACGCCTCCAGCAAGCGCCTCGTTGTCGGGGAGTTGCGAGCGCCGCCAGAATTTCACGCCGTGAGACACGAGCAGGTCGGCGACCGCGCCGAAGCGCTCCGGATGTCTTGGCGCAAGAACCAGTAGGGCCCCCGGATATCGCGCGAGGACCGGCCGGAAGGCCTCCAGCAGGAGCGACTCCTCTCCTTCGACCGTGCTACCGCAAACCAGCACCGGGCCTTCTACCTTCTGGCGCAGCGTGGCAACGAGAGGAGTCTCGCGGGGAGCAGTGATGTCGAACTTCAGGTTGCCCGTCACGCGAACGCGGTCGGGAGCGGCGCCGATCGCGACAAGCCGTCTTTGGTCTTCTTCGCTTTGTGTGAGAAAGACATCGATCCCCCGCAAAACGCGGCGCCATAGTGACCGGAGGCGCAGGTAGCGTGGCAGTGAGCGGTCGGAGATGCGCGCGTTCACCACCGCAACGTGCGCGCCTGATTGGCGCCCGATGCGCAAGAAATTCGGCCAGAACTCCGTCTCCGCCAGGACCACCAGTTCCGGTCGCAGGGCGCGAAAATAGGGACGAATGGCGAACGCGAAATCCAGCGGGAAATAGAAGACGTTCTCTTCTCCAAAGCGTTCGCGGGCGAGCTTTTGGCCGGTGGCCGTGGTAGTGGAGATTACCACCCGCTGGGACGGAAACTGCTCGCGCAGGGCGTTCACCAACCTGCTGATTGCCAGCACCTCGCCCACAGAAACGGCGTGGATCCAGATGCACCCGGGGCCGGGCGAGCGCAGCCGCTGCGGCACCCGTCCCAGGCGCCCTGCCAAGCCGGCGCGGTACTTGCCCTGGGTGAGCATTCGTGCCAACCAGTAAGGCAGGGTGAGCAGGAGCGCCAGGCCGAGAGCCACACTGTAGAGAAAGTACATGTGGGCACATTGTAATGGGGCGGCAAGATGCCGCCGCAACAGCCGGCGGGACGCCGGCGCTACACCATCACGCTCGCGGCGCAGGCAGGCCTTCAGCGATGCGGCGGTCGCGCATGGCGACGCGCTGGTGGGTCTGGATCTTCAGGTCGGAGCAGGGGCGCGCGGTGCAGAGCAGGATGTAGCCGGCCTCGCGGTCTTCGTCGAAGTAGCGGCGGGAGTGGCTCTGGTCCCAGCAGCCTTCGCCGAGGACGCGTCCGGCGCAACTCAGGCACCAGCCTTGGAGGCACATATGGGGCAGCTCGAGGCCTTCGCGAAAACTGGCGACCAGGATGTACTCGTCGCCTTCGACCTCGAGCTGCCGCTCGGAACCATCGGGCATCACCAGCGTGATGCGGTGTCGGTCAGAGTTACGGGTTATAGAAAC